>JACDHG010000045.1:0-11242 GCA_013821195.1 Propionibacteriales bacterium | reverse complement strand
GAGCGAGCACGGCTCGATGCGCGGGAGTTGGCTTGCCGTGAAAAGGTTGGGCCGATGCCACCCGTGGGCGGCCGGGGGCTACGACCCGGTGCCGTCGGCCGGCAACGCCGCAGCTGCGGCGTCCGATGAGCAGTGCGGCCCAACCCCGGGTACGACGAGTGCCCCGACAGGTCGGAGTACCTGAGTGATCGACTTCTTCATGGAGCTCGGGTCACTGATCATGACCCCGCTGTACTACGTGACGTCGTTCATCATGACGTCGTTCCACCACCTTTTCACCAGGCTGTTCGGCGACAGCCCCGCTGGACAGGGCTGGGCCTGGGCACTGTCGATCGTGGGACTGACCATCGTGATCCGGATCCTGCTCATCCCGCTCTTCGTCAAGCAGATCAAATCCAGCCGCAACATGCAGATGCTGCAGCCGAAGGTCAAGGAGCTGCAGAAGAAGTACGGTCACGACCGCGAGCGGCTCGCGCAGGAGACGATGGCGCTGTACAAGGAGACCGGGACGAACCCGTTCGCCTCGTGTCTGCCGCTGTTGATGCAGATGCCGATCTTCCTGGCCCTGTTCCGCCTGGTGGATCGGGCGTCGCGGGCCGGATTCGAGGGCGAGCAGTTCCTGACCAAGGCCAACGGTGAGTCGTTGCAGAGCGCGACCCTGTTCGGCGCCCGGATCTCGGAGCGGTTCACCGACTTCGGGTCGGTGCACACCCAGGTGCTGGCGATCCTGCTGGTGATCACGATGACGGCCACCACGTTCCTCACCCAAAAGCAGCTGATGAGCAAGAACATGCCGCCGGATGCGATGAAGGGTCCCTACGCCCAGCAGCAGAAGCTGCTGCTCTACGTCCTGCCGGTGGTTTTCGCCGTGGGCGGGATCGCCTTCCCGATCGGCGTACTGCTGTACTGGACCACCTCGAACATGTGGACGATGGGGCAACAGTTCTACGTCATCCGCAACAACCCGGCACCGGGCACGCCCGCGTTCGATGCCAAGCAGGCGCGGCAGCAGCGCAAGGGAAAAGGGCCGGGCGTCGCCGGTGGCGCCGCCGGCGCCGGTAGCACAGCCATCGCGGTGGATGAGGCACCGCACCCGCCGGCGCGCAACCAGCCGAAACGGCAACCGCGCAGCAAGCGCAAGCCAGGTACCAGGTAACTCACCGACCGCTGAAGGAGAGAGCCCGTGAGCGACAGCTCGTCGAGCGTGGAGACGTCCAGCAGCCCGGCCGTGACGACGGACAGCGAGCGGGCACCTGAGGGGCAGCCGGAGGTGCCTGGGGCGCAGCAGGAGGCTGGAGGCGCCCCCAAGGAGCGGGTCCGACAGCTCGAGGAGGAGGGCGATATCGCGGCCGACTACCTCGAGGAGCTGCTCGACATCGCCGACCTCGACGGCGATCTCGACATCGACGTGGAGGGGGACCGCGCCGCGATCTCCGTGGTCGGGGGTGAGCTGAGCCAGCTGGTCGGACCCAACGGCGAGGTGCTCGAGGCGCTGCAGGAGATCACCCGGTTGGCGGTCTACCGGGAGACCGGCGAGCGGTCGCGGCTGATGCTCGATGTCGCCGGCTTTCGAGCGGCGCGGCGCGCGGTGCTGGAGAAGCGTGGCGCAGAGGCGGTCACCCAGGTGCGCGCCTCCGGGCAGTCACTCCGGCTCGAACCGATGACGCCGTTCGAGCGCAAGGTCGTCCACGACGCCGTGGCGGCGGCCGGTCTGACCAGCGAGTCCGAAGGCGTGGAGCCCGGCCGCTGCGTCGTGGTCCAGCCGGCCTGAGCGGCGTACCCACTCTTTGTGCGCGACGTTTCACGTGAAACGCAGCCGCCGCCCGCAGCGGCGGCGCGGGTGTTCGGTGACAGCTGGCCGCAGGCGCAACGCTATGCCGCCCTGCTCGGTGACGCTGGGGTAACCCGTGGGCTGATCGGGCCTCGCGAGGTCGGGAGGCTCTGGGACCGCCATCTGCTCAACTGTGCGGCGATCGGGCCGGACATCGCGTCGTGTTCCCGGGTCTGTGACGTCGGATCCGGAGCCGGCCTGCCCGGGCTCGTGCTTGCGCTGGCCCGCCCCGACCTGCAGGTGACTCTGCTCGAGCCGTTGCTGCGCCGGGCCACCTTTCTCCAGGAAGCGGTGGAGCTGCTCCAGCTGACGGACGTCGAGGTGGTTCGCAGCCGGGCCGAGGACCTGCGGGGACGGTCGTTCGACGTGGTGACGGCCCGTGCGGTCGCGCCGATGAGCCGGCTGGCCGGTTGGACGCTGCCGTTGTGCCGACCGGGCGGCCTGCTGCTCGCGCTCAAGGGCAGGTCCGCCGCTGCCGAACTCGCCGAGGCCGTACCGGTGTTGCGTCGCCTGAAAGCCGCCTCCTGGGGCGTACGTTCGTATCCGGTGGTCGGTGTCGACACTCCGGCACTCGCGGTGGCCGTCGTCACCGGCGGCCGCGACCACCGACGGCCAGCTGGCAAGCCGACCGAGGAGGGATGACGGCCATGATGGGACTGGGATGGCCCTCGCGGGCAGAGACCCAGATGCCGCCCGGGAGTTCGCCGCTCGGCTGGCCGGGCGACGCGGGGGTCCAGCAGCCTGCGGGCAGCAACCTCCGTGGCGATGTATCGACAAATACCCCAGTCCACGATGGCTCGCACAGTGATGCCGTGCCCGTTTCACGTGAAACCGGCCCCGCGCCGCCGACCGCTGCCCAGATCGCGGCCGGCTCGACGCTGCACAAGGACCACAATGACCGCACCACACCGCTCGCCTCGGCCACCGAGCAGCGGCTGCTGGCGAACGGAGCCGCGACACCTCGGCGATCACTGAACGGATCATCGGGCCGGTCCTTGGCCCGCCCGGCCAACACCCGGGTCATGGTGGTCGCCAACCAGAAGGGCGGCGTCGGCAAGACCACCACCACGGTGAACCTGGCGGCCGCGCTGGCGCAGCACGGCCTCCGGGTGCTGATCGTCGACCTGGACCCCCAGGGCAACGCGTCCACCGCACTCGGCATTGAGCACGGCGAAGGAGTAGCGGGCAGCTATGACGTCCTTGCCGACTCGTTGCCGATCGCCGAGGTCGTCCGCCCGAGCCCGGAGCTCCCCACGGTGCTGGTCGTCCCGGCCACAGTCGATCTCGCCGGGGCCGAGATCGAGCTGGTGTTCTTTGTCGCACGGGAGACGCGGCTGCGCCGGGCGCTGGCGGCGTACCTGCAGCAGAGCGAAACAGACGGTCAGCGCTACGACTACGTCTTCATCGACTGCCCGCCGTCTCTCGGCCTACTGACGGTGAACGCCCTGGTGGCCGGGCGGGAGATGCTGATCCCGATGCAGTGTGAGTACTACGCGCTGGAGGGCGTCACGGCGCTGCTCCGCAACGTGGAACTGATCAGGTCGCACCTCAACCCCGAGCTGGAGGTGTCGACGGTGCTGCTGACCATGTACGACGCTCGGACCCGATTGGCCGCTGGAGTGGCCGACGAGGTGCGCCGGCACTTCGGCGACGCCGTCTTGCGCACCGCCATCCCCCGCTCGGTGCGCATCTGCGAGGCACCGAGCTACGGCCAGACCGTGATGACCTACGACCCAGGCTCGCCCGGAGCGCTGTCGTACCTCGAAGCGGCCCGCGAGCTCGCCGCCCGCACCGAGACGCTCGTCTCGTGCACGGGCGGCCATCGAGACCAGGTGACGACCCGACCAGACCAGGTGACGACCCGACCAGACGAGGTGGAGGCACGGTGACGACACGGCGTGGACTAGGACGAGGCCTCGGGGCGTTGATCCCCACCCACGCGCCAGTGGTCCACGCGCGCCCGGTGCCGCCCTCAGCTGGGCCGATCCCAGCCGGGCCGACCGGAGCTGGGCCGAGCGAGCAGGAGCAGGTGTCCCCGGATCCGGACCTGGCGGCGGTCTCCGGCGCCCAGTTCGCCGAGCTGGCGGTGGACTCCATCGCGCCCAACCCGCGTCAGCCGCGGCGGGCCTTCGACGAGGAGGCGATGGCCGAACTGGTGCGCTCGATCCAGGAGGTGGGGCTGCTGCAGCCGGTGGTGGTGCGCCGCCGCGGGGCCGACCGATACGAGCTGGTCATGGGCGAACGCCGGTGGCGAGCCACCCAGGTGGCGGGTATGGACACGATCCCGGCGATCATCCGCGAAACGGGCGACGACGCCTTGCTTCGGGATGCGCTGTTGGAGAATCTGCACCGGGCCTCGCTCAACCCACTGGAGGAGGCGGGCGCCTACCAGCAGCTGCTCGACGACTTCGGGTGCACGCACGAGGAGCTGGCTGCGCGGATCGGCCGCTCCCGACCGCAGATCACGAACACGCTGCGGTTGCTGCGGCTCGGCCCGACTGTGCAGCGGCGGGTGGCGGCCGGGGTGCTCTCGGCCGGGCATGCGCGGACGCTGGTCGCGGTCGAGGACACCGAGCGCCAAGAGCGGCTCGCCGCCCGGGTCGTGGCCGAGGGCCTGTCGGTCCGTGCGCTGGAGGAGATCGTGTCCATGGGTGCACAAGGGGATCCGCCGGCGCCCCGTCAACGTCAGCGGAGACCGGTCGCACCCCGCCTCGCCGACCTGGCTGACCGCCTCTGCGACCGGTTCGAGACCCGGGTCAAGGTCGATCTGGGTCGCAGCAAGGGCAGGATCACGGTGGAGTTCGCCTCGTTGGACGATCTGGAGCGGATCATCGCGCTGATGGACCCGGCGCATTCCCCAGACTGAGGTCGTGCCACCCCGCTCAGAGGCGCTATATCGACAAAGCGTTTTCACGCTTTCTTGGCTTGCCGCTGGGGCGACCTGCACGCATCCAAACCGTGCAATCGGTGCGCCGACCTGCGGCACGTCACCGACCCTTGCGCGGTCCATGGCGTCGGCGTACTACGATTCGTACCGGTTTCGGCGGCTGAGTCCGACGGCCCCCTTCCCCGCACCAGGTACCAGGCAGAGGTGATGAGCGATGGCGCGCCGACTGGCCAGCATCACCCTCGACAACGTCGACGACCTGCCGCCGCGTTGCCGTGGCTGTGTCTACTGGGAGCTCGACCCGGTGGCGGGTCGTCGGGCGGTGGAGGCAGGCGATCCGGGCCTCGAGAAGGAGGCCTGGCTGTCGGCGGTCCTGCTGGACTGGGGGTCCTGTGGACGGGTTGCCTACGTCGACAAGGCGCCAGCTGGCTTCGTGCTGTATGCACCACCCACGCACGTGCCGCGGTCGGTGGCATTTCCCACCTCGCCGGTCAGCGCGGACGCGGTGCTGCTGATGAGTGCGCACATCGTGCCGGAGTTTCGCGGCCAGGGCCTCGGCCGGATGCTGGTGCAGGCGGTGGCCAAGGACGTGATCAAGCGGGGAGGGATTCGTGCGGTCGAGGCGTTCGGATCGCTGACCGACGAGCCCGGGTGCGTGGTGCCGGCGGACTACCTGACCGCGGTCGGCTTCAAGACGGTCCGGCCACACCCCCGGTATCCGAGGCTGCGGCTGGACCTGCGCAACGCTGTCTCCTGGCGCGAGGACGTGGAGGAGGCGTTGGAGAGGTTGCTCGGCTCGATCCGTCCGGAACCGGCCAGACCCGCGTCTGCGCGGCGTAGCTGAGCCGCAGTTGGACGGAGGCCGGGCGTCAGGCGGAGATCACGTCGTCCAGGTCGTTGAGCAGCGCCGCCTTGGGCCTGGCCCCGACGATGGTCTTGACCACTTCGCCGTTCTTGAACACGGCCAGCGTCGGGATTCCGGTGACGCGGTACTGCGCCGGCGTCTGCGGGTTCTCGTCGACGTTCATCTTCAGGATGGTGAGCTGGTCGCCGTGCTCGGCGGCGATCTCCTCGAGGATGGGTCCGACCTGCCGGCAGGGACCGCACCACTCGGCCCAGAAGTCGACGAGCACCGGCTTGTCGGCCTGGAGGACATTGCTGGTGAAGTCGCCGTCGGTGACTGAGGCGATGGCGCCCATGTGTGGTTCTCCTTCTCGGGGGTTCGGATCGGCAGGCTGAGAAATTGTGGGTCGGGGGCGGGTCACGCGTCGGCGGTCTGCACCTGTCCTGCCAGGATGGCAACGTCGTCGCGGGCGTCGGCCGCCTGCGCCTGCGCTGCGGTGGCCGACGCGTTGCCGGCGGTCGAGGCCTCGTGGTCGAGTGCAGCCAGGAAGCGTTCGGCGTCGAGCGCGGCGGCACAGCCGGTGCCGGCCGCGGTGATCGCCTGCCGGTAGATGTGGTCGACGACGTCCCCGCAGGCGAAGACTCCAGGTGCGCTGGTGCGCGTTCCCGGCGCGTCGACGACGATGTAGCCGTCGGCATCGATCTTGAGCTGAGCGCGAAAGAGCTCCGAGCGGGGATCGTGGCCGATTGCGATGAACAGGCCGGTGGCCGACAGTTCTCGCGTCTCACCGGTACGGATGTCGCGGAGCTGGACCCCAGTCAGCTTGTCGTCCCCATGCAGCGCTGCGATCTCGGAGTTCCAGGCGAACTCGATCTTGGCGTCGGCGAAGGCGCGCTCCTGCATGATCTTGCTGGCCCGCAGGGTGTCTCGGCGGTGCACCAGGGTGACCTTGCGGGCAAAGCGGGTGAGGAACGTCGCCTCCTCGATCGCAGAGTCGCCGCCACCGACGACGACGATGTCCTGATCGCGGAAGAAGAAGCCGTCGCAGGTGGCGCACCAGCTGACGCCATGACCGGACAGCCGGTCCTCGGCCGGCAACCCCAGCCGACGGTAGCCGGAGCCGGTCGCGAGAATCACCGCGCGCGCACGATGCTCAGCGCCGGTCGAATCGGTCACGACCTTGACGTCGTCGGACAAGTCCACTGCGGTGACGTCGTCGGCAACGAGCTCGGCACCGAAGCGCTCGGCCTGGCTCCGCAGGTTGTCCATCAGCTCCGGACCCATGATGCCCTCCGGGAAGCCGGGGAAGTTCTCGACGTCGGTGGTGGTCATCAGCGCACCGCCTGCAGTGACGGAGCCCTCGAAAACAAGAGGCTGGAGCTGCGCCCGAGCTGCGTAGATCGCGGCAGTGTAGCCAGCCGGGCCGGACCCGATGATGATGACGTTGCGTACGTCGGTGGACACGTCGCCTCGTTTCGCTCGCTCGACCGGATCCGGTGCAGATGTGCTGCCTCTGGCACAACCGATCGTAGGCGCCGGCCATTCCCCTCGCGTCGGCTGCCGTCAGGCGGGGTCGGGCAGCCTGGCGCTGGCCTGCACCACTGGCTGCGGGTCACACCGGATGATCGAGACGCGGAACAAGTCACCCGAGGGCTGGACCGCGACCACTGCGGCAGGACGTCCCTCGCGCTCGAACCGGTATGAGTACCCCGACCAGGAGCTGTCCCGCAGCGCCTTCGCCACGCAGGGCTCACGGTAGCGCCGGGGCGGATCGACGTCGGACTGCAGGCCATCCATGCGCTGGAGGAACTCGTTCAGCGACTCCTCGCCGGCCACCCCGGGCGGTTGCGCCTGCGTCTCGCGACCCCGGGGGGCCAGCTCGGTCGGGGAGTGCCGGCTCGCGTCATCGCTCTCGCGCGGGAGGGCGTCGGCCGCGGCGGAGCTCTCCGGCCCACTCCCGGAAGCCGCCTGGTCGGCGGCACCGGTGACGGTGGGACGCAGGTCCTCCCACACCTGGCTGATCCCGAACGTGACCGCGACCACTGCGGCGGCAGCGACCAGGTTGCGGGCCCACCGCGACCGACGGGGGGAGGCGGCACCCACCTGCAGGGGCTCGCTGCCCCGCTCGTCGTTCCTCAGTGACGTTTCTTCGCGCAGCCCCCGGCGCACCCGTCCGGCGACCAGGTCCGGGATCGGCTCAGGGCGGCCGGCGTGCCGGCGAAGCAGCGTACTGACCGAGGACACGTTCTCGGCCAGGTCGTCCGCGAGCGCGGAACACTGCGCGCACTCCTGCAGGTGCGCGTCGATCCTGGCGGTGGTTGCGGTGTCCAACAGACCCTCGTGGTGCTCGGCCAGGTCGTCGACGTGCACGTGGGTCATGCCAGGTCACCTCCAGGGCTCGGGTCGACAGCGGATACCGGTTCGACGCGCGAGTCGTCAGGCGGGTTCCGCAGATGCGCCAGCAGGGGCGCGAGTCGAGCCCGGCCACGGGCGCAGCGACTCTTGACCGTACCCGGCGCACAGTCCAGGGCCTGTGCCGCGTCCTCGACGGAGTAGCCGAGCATGTCGACGAGAACCAGCGCCGCGCGCTGCTCCCAGGCCAGGGTGCTCAGCGCTGCCGTCACCTCGTCCCGCTCGCCGACTCGCTCTCCCGGGTCGTGCTCCGCCGACCCGAGCTCGGGCGCGCGATCCTCCTCGACCGGCAGCGGTTCGGTCGCCCTGACCCGGCGACGGCGCACGGAGTCGAGGCACGCGTTGACCACGATGCGGTGCAGCCACGTCGTCACCTGCGCATCGCCGCGGTAGGAGCCCGCCCGCCGGAACGCCGAGATCATCGCGTCCTGCAGCGCGTCGGCGGCCTGCTCCGGGTCGCCCAAAGTTCCCAGCGCCACCGCCCACAGGCGGTTCTGATGGCGGGCGAACAGCTCGCCGAATGCGTCGGGGTCGCCCGCCGTGTGCAGGCGCAGCAACTCGTCGTCCGCGACGTCCTCGGTGCCGCCGCGCAGATGCCGCAGCGACCCGCTCATCCGCGGACGACGATCTCGCTGATCTGACCCTGGAAGTCGTCACCCGACGGCGGGATGCTGGTCAGCCAGATCAGGAGATAGCGCGTGTTCAGCGCAGCCTCCGGCTCCAGCACGGTGCCGCCGCTGGCGCCGACCACGGTGTCCACGGTGCGGAATCCGGCTGGTCGGTCCGGTGGGGCAGCCGCGTCGTCGGGCGCCGAGCGCAGTTCGAGGTCCGTGCCGCCTTGGCCGACGTCCACGACGACCCGCGAGACGTCGGTCGGCTGGCCGAGGTCGAGGACCAACCCGAGGCCGGGCTTGGCCCCGTTGAAGTCGGCGCTGTCGAAATAGGTGACCGTCGTCCACGCCGAGCTGTCGTCACCGTCGATCGCCAGGGCTGCGGCGTCGTCGTTCTCACCGTCCTCTCCGAACGGGTCGAAGGCCTGCGCTGACTGCACCGGCACCCGCTGCAGCGCAGCCGCGGTGGGGTCCGGGTCGGTGTCGCCCCGCCCCGGCGGCGGCTCGGGATCGCCTCCATCCCCCAGGTCCACCCCCCCGACGTAGAAAGCGGCCGCACCTGCGCCGACGGCGAGCAGGGTGATCAACGCCAGCAGCCAGGGCCTGACGCGGCGCGACCGGCGGGGCGCCTCTTCGTGCGTGGACGCGGCGGGCGGCATGGGCGGCGGCGTGGACGCGGGCTGTGGTGTTGCAGTGCCGGCGGCCCTAGCCGACGGACCGCCCGCCGCGCTGTCGGGGGTCGGCCCCGTGGTGATGGTGGTGGTTGAACCGGAAGTCGACGCATGCGCAGGCCCCCCGGCAGTTCTCGGCAACCGGCCACCGGACATGTGGCCAGCTGGGCTCCAGGGCACCGTCCGCAGGTCGACCTGCGTCGCCTCCGGGTCGGCGTCCGGCAACGCGTCCTCGCCGAGACCGTCATGGGAGAGCGCCTCGACCACCGCGGTGGCGTTGCGCAACTGTGCGGCATGCTGGCGCGGCGGTTCCCCGAGGATGCGGTCGCACACCGCGTCCAGCGGCCGAGGCACACCGGCGCGCACCTGACGTGGTCGAAGCATCCGGCCGTGCTCGGTCGGTGCGGCGGGCAGGTCGCCACACGACCCGCCGGGCCAGCGGGCGACCAGGCAGGCGTAGAGGAGGCGGCCGATTCCTCGCACGTCCTCCTCCTCGGCGTCGGCGTGCTTGACCCCGTGCATGGCCGCCTCGGTCGCCAGGCCGACGACCTTGACCGCACCGTTGTCGGTGACGATGACGTTCTCGGGCACCAGACGCAGGTGGTGGATGCCGCGCCGGTGCGCCGAGCTCAGCGCCTCCGCCACCTCGCGGACGAGCCAGGATGCCCGGCGGGGGGCCAGAGCTCCGCCGGCCAGAATGAGGTCGAGGGACTCACCGGCCGCCCACTCCCGCACGACATAGACGTCGTCCTGCTCCTGCGCGGCGTCGAGCACACGCAGGAACCGCCCGTCGGTCACCACTGCCGAGCGGCGGGCGGCGTCGAGGACCGCAGCGGCCCGCGGCGCCTCGGCGGGCAGGATGTCGAGCGCGACCGAGCGTTGCAGCACCTGGTCGACGGCACGCCAGGACCGGGCACCGGCGCGGTCGGACAGCAGGTCCTCCACCCGGTAGCGTCCGGCCAACAGCCGGCCAGGCTCGACCGTCATCGCTACCCCGATCCTCCTGTTCACCACGCGCTGGCGGGAGACACGTTCTGACCTCATGCTAGGCGGTGGCTGTCGATCACGTGTGGTTGCGCCGCCGCCGCAGCCTGCTGGCGATGCCGCCGCCGAGCTGGTGCGCGATGTCGGTGACCTCCCGCAGGCGCAGCAGCCGGGCCAGGCCGACGTACCCGAGACCCGCGACCAGTCCGGCGGCGACCAGCAGCAGCAGGGAACCCGGCTTGGACGCCGGGTCGACGCCGAGCTCTAGCAGCAGACGTACGACGAGCCAGCCGAGGCCGGCGGCAAGTGCAGCCGCGAGGGTCACGGCCGCGACGAATCGCAGCAACCCGGCGAACGCCCGAGCTCTCAGACGGCGCGAGAGCACGGTGGCCGACACCGTGGCGCCCACGGCGTACGCCAGGCCGTAGGCGACCGCGAGCAGTGGCGCCACGTCGAGCGTGGAGGTCAGCGCTGTGATCACGACCGCGGCGATGATGTTGGTGGCCGCGGTCACGCACTGCAGCAGGAAAGGCGTCCGGGTGTCCTCCAGCGCATAGAAGCCGCGCAGCACCAGGTAGTGCACGGTGAAGAAGAACAGCGCCGGGGCGAAGGCCACCAGCGTGCGTCCGAGCGGTGCCGTGTCACCCTCGGCGGCGCCCCAGCTGAACATCACCACCGCGAGGAACGGTCCCAGCACCACCAGCAGGGTGCAGAACGGCGTGACCAGCGCCAGCGACTGCCGCAGGGTCAGCGCGAGCTCCTGGCGGACCCGATCGAGCCGGCCGTCGGAGGCGAGCTCGGACAGCCGGGTCAGCGCGGCGGTCGCCAACGACACGGTGATGATCGAGTGCGGCACCATCACGAGCAGGAATGCGTAGGCATACGTGGTGTATCCGCTGCTCACCTCACCGCGCAGGGCTGCGGTCGCGGAGGCGTTGGTCGCGATCCGGCCGCCCACGATGTAGGCGACCTGGTTGACGACGACGAACAGCAGCGTCCAGC
>JACDHG010000044.1 GCA_013821195.1 Propionibacteriales bacterium | reverse complement strand
GGGTCGCCGGAGTGAAGCTGACATCACCGCGTCGTGCCGAGCAGGCCCGTCCTCAGCTAAGCGTAGCGCCCGGTCGGTTGCCAGCGACCGGTGGTTAGGCAGTCCTTGCTCCCGATGATTCGAGAGCCTGCGATCGGGTATGGGTGTCTCTAGGTTGCACGACGGCCCACCACGCACTCGTCGCAGAGCCAGGCAGCGAAGGGAGGAGTCCATGCGCGACGACCTCACTCCTCAGGTGCGACACGACGCGATCATGTACGACACCCCAGACGCCCTGCTCGAGGCGGCCGTCCCGTTCGTCGAGGGCGGGCTGCGTGCCGGGGAGGTCGTCGTCGTCCAGGTGCCCGAGCACACGTGGTCGTTGTTGAAGCCACAGCTGGCCTCGGCGCAGAGGATCATGCGTAACCCGCTGGACGACGTGCACGGTCACCCCCACCAAACGCTGTGGGGCCTCAAGCAGCTCGTCGAGGAGGAAGTCCGCGACGGTGCAGCCGCTGTGCGGGGGTTGGCGGAGATTCCTCCGACGCGCCTCACAGCCGACTATGCCGATTGGGGTCGCACCGAGGCGCTGCTCAACACGGCGCTCGGCAGCGTGGACTACTGGGGACTGTGTCCGTACAGCCGTAACGACCTGCCGTCCGAGGTTATCGACATGGCCGTCCGCACCCATCCTTGGCTTGTCGACTCGAGCAACCGACGTGAGAACCCCGCGTTCGAGCCGACACGGGACTACCTGATGCGGGTCGACTCTGTCCGAGCGCCCGATCCGCTCGAGGCTCATCCACCGATGGCGACGCAGCCCTTGCAGTCGGTGGCAGACCTCTCCGCAGCGCGGGACGAGCTGGAGGTGGCATTCGAGCTCACGACTCTCGGTGTCGACCGCAAGGCAGACCTCTCCGATGCGCTCTTCGAGGTGGCGGTCAACGCGATGCTTTACGGCGGAGAGATCGCGTCAGTGCAGATCTGGGTAGCGAAGGACCGCATCCTGTGTCAGGTCAGGGACAGCGGGCCCGGACTCCCCGATCCGCTGGCGGGGTACCAGCCACCGGACCGGACCGTTCCCGGCGCCGGTATGGGGCTCTGGTCGGCGCGTCAGCTCTGCGACATGGTGACGACAACCGTGGAACCAGAAGGCTTCACGGTTCGCCTCAGCATTGGGTTCTGAGCCCAGTTGGAGGAACGCCCGCGGTTGACCTGCGCGCGACGAGTGTCAGCTCTGCAAGGAACGTGCGGCATCGGTGTCGGCAAGCATGCCGACCCAGTTCCCGCCGTCGAAGACCGGCAGACGTCGTACCCGGTGAGACGCCATCGTGACGAGAGCATGCTCGATGGAGGCGTCCGCGCTGATGTGCACAGGCATCTCGTCGACGAGCTCTCCGACCAGAACCGTGTAGGGGTCACCGCCGGCGGCGATGCAGCGGGTCACGATGTCCCTGTCGGTCATCATCCCGGCCAGCGATCCCTGGGGGCCGCACACCGGGAGCAGTGCCACGTCCAGGTCGCGCATCTTGCGGGCGGCAACGGCGAGGGTCTCGTGAGCGCCGACGTGTTCGTCGGTGGTCCTCATGATGTCTCGAGTCGTGACCATCCGGTGCCTCCGTGTTCGTCGCTTGCGGAGACTGTGCCCACGGGACGACGGCCCAAACATGACGACTCAGGTGTTAGACAGCGATGTCCGCCGGCTCCGCGGTCGCCTCAAGGCCGGGCTCGCCGAGCTCGTTGCGCAGCTGCTTGAGGATCCGGCTGAGGAGCCGCGACACCTGCATCTGCGTCACCCCGAACTCAGCGGCGATCCGCGCCTGTGTCCACTCGTGGAAGAACCTCAGATAGATGATGCGACGATCGCGTTCGCTGAGGTTGCGGCAGAGCGGCGCCAGGGCAACGACCGCCTCAGCCTGTGCGTAACCGGCTTCCTCGCGTCCCAACACGTCGTTGAGAGAGGCAGCCTCACCCTCGACCTTCGGCCTGTCCAGCGAGCTCGGGGTGAAGCACCCGTCGGCCGCGAGCGCCTCCTCCACGTCCTTCGGTCTGACCTCCAGGTGGGAGGCGATGTCGGAGACACTCGGCATGCGGCCCTCGGCATGTGCCAACGTGGCGGAGGTCGCCGAGATCTCGGCCTGCAGCTCCTGGATCCTGCGCGGTGGGCGCACCACCCAGGCGTTGTCGCGGAAGAACCGCTTGACCTCACCGAGGATGGTCGGTACGGCATACGACAGGAAGTTGTCGCTCTTGTCGGGGTCGAAGCCCCGGGCTGATTTGACGAGCCCGAGGCAGGCGACCTGCACGAGGTCCTCCGCGGGGACGCCGCGGTTGCGATACCTCATCACGATCGACTCCGCGATCTCGACGTTCAAGAGCACGATCTCGTCGTGGAGACGTTGGCGCTCCTGCTCGTCGACTGCGTCGGCAGCACGGAGGAGGAGCTCGCGCGTCCTCGCCTGGCGTGCGTCGCTGTCTATCGTGGCGGAGTCGGCTTCGCCGACTCGATGCAGGTGTCGCGATAGCTGGTCAGAGGAAAACACAGGAGACACGGCCGGGCCCTTCGAAGGTTGGCCACCGTGGCAGTTATCTCGACCACGTCTCCTGTACTCAACCACGCCGACGGCAGACTCGGCAAGGTACGAGACTGTCCTTTATCCCCTCGGAATGTCGTGACCGTGGCCGATCACTCGCCCGGCCTGCGCCCCATCGGGAGACTTCGCGCCCAGGCGCCGCTTGATGTTGCCGATGGTGTGCCGGGCGTTGGTACGGAACGGATGTCCTTGGTCGCGCCGGATCTGCTCGCGAAGCTCGTCCACCCGCATGGAGCGCTCTTCAAGCTCTGCCGCCAGCCGGTGTTGGTCGGCGATCAGCCGCTGGGTCGCGAGGTTGTCACGGTCGAACAGCAGCGAGGCGATCGCCCCGACCGCTACCCGAGCCACCGCCTCGTCTTCCACCACCACGCACACCGGGCCGTCGGCCGGGTGCGGATCTGGGACGAGGTCATCGAGGTCACCGGCAACGTCGAACGACAGCGGACGGAGCTGCTCGGCGATGGTCGAGCCCCGCTCGACCATCCAGCCGTGCAGATGCGCCGGCGGGACGAACCGCCGCGTGTCCGGTCGTGAGGCCAGCACTCCCTCGGCAAGGACCTCCTTGACGAGCAGCTGCACGCGGTGGCGCGGTAGCGCAGGCGGGATGAGTGCGTTCACGCGTCGCAACGTCTCGATCTCATCGATGCCCAGCGACTCGTTGGACATGGTCACTGTCTGGTCGAGAGCCGTGGGGTCGACGTCCAGCACGGCGGCGAACCGGTCGAGCAACACCTCGGTCGGCGCCGGCCGAGGCGGCACGGTGACGAGGTGGACCCGCCGTGCGGGCAGCCCCGCACCCCAGTCGGCGAGCAGGCGGGGCAGGTTCTGGACCTGCCAGAACAGCGTCGACTCGAGATGTCGCTCCCCTACCCCGGGCCGGTCGGGATCCTCAGCCTGGAGCGTCTGGCAGTACTCGTCGAAACCGTGTGTCCGCCCGTGCTTCACGCTTTCCTGCCACTCGGCCGGCACCTGCCGGGCGAAGTCGCGGGCGGTGACGACCACGTGCACCTCGTCGCACAGCGCAGCGAGCTCGTCCATCACCCAACGCACCCGGGGGAGGGGGGTGGCGGCAAAGAGCTCGTGGCTGATCAGCACGTCTGCCTGCCAGGCGCGCAGCTGCTCCACCAGCCTCGGCCAGGCCGTGTGACCAGCGTGCGGCATAGCTGCGATCGCGCGCTTGGCCTGGCGAGCGACCGTGGAGAGGTAGAAGTGGTCGTGAACACCGCCTAGAGGCAGCAGAAGCCCCTGCTCGGCAAGCGTTGGCTGGTTCGCCCACAGAAGACCCTGCAGATAGGTGGTGCCGGTCTTCGGCGTACCGACGTGGAGGAAGACCCGCTGGGTCATGGCCACCTCCATCTGTTGGGCCTGTCCCGATACCCGTCTGACGACCCTACGGGACCGGCGCGAAGGCACGGCTGGTTGCCGGAGTCGAGCGTGACGGCGGTCCCCGATGAGCCATCGCTACCATGCATGTCGTTGCCGTCAACGCCGAAGAGGAGGTCGCTGTGGACCTGCAGGACCATGTCGCGCAGCTGCGCGATCGTCTTGCCGTCGTGCGCCAAGGTGGCTCTCGCGGGGCTCGCAAGAAGCACACCGACCGGGGCAAGCTCCTCGTGCGTGACCGGGTCGACCGGCTGCTCGACCCTGGGTCACCGCTCCTGGAGCTCGCTCCGCTCGCCGCCTTCGGCATGTACGACGACGCTGTGCCGAGCGCCGGCATCGTGACCGGCATCGGGCGCGTCGGCGGGCGCGAGTGCGTCATCGTCGCGAACGACGCCACCGTCAAGGGCGGCACCTACTACCCGATGACGGTCAAGAAGCATCTGCGCGCACAGGAGATCGCCGCAGCCAACCGGTTGCCCTGCATCTATCTGGTGGACTCCGGCGGCGCATTCCTCCCGATGCAGGATGAGGTCTTCCCCGACCGCGACCACTTCGGCCGGATCTTCTTCAACCAGGCCAAACTTTCGGCTCGAGGTATCCCCCAGATCGCTGCTGTGATGGGCTCCTGCACGGCGGGTGGTGCCTATGTGCCGGCGATGTCGGACGAGACGGTGATCGTCCGCGGCCAGGGCACGATCTTCCTCGGTGGCCCTCCCCTGGTGAAGGCTGCCACGGGAGAGGTGGTGACTGCCGAGGACCTGGGTGGTGGAGACGTCCACGCCCGCACCTCAGGCGTGGTCGACCACCTCGCGGCGGACGACGCGGAGGCGCTGGCGATCGTGCGCAGCATCCTCGGCACGGTCGAACGGCGTACCCCGTCGTCGTTGACGCAGCACGAGCTGGAGGAGCCGGCTGAGGACCCTGCCACTCTCCACGAGGTGGTGCCGGCTGACACCCGCACTCCGTACGACGTGCGTGACGTCATCCGCCGGGTCGTGGACGGGTCTCGGCTGCACGAGTTCAAGGCGCTGTACGGCGAGACCCTCGTCTGCGGCTTCGCTCGCATCTGGGGTTATCCGGTCGGCATCGTCGCCAACAACGGCATCCTGTTCAGCGAGTCGAGCCTCAAAGGGGCGCACTTCATCGAGCTGTGCAACCAGCGGGGTGTCCCTCTCGTCTTCCTCCAGAACATCACCGGCTTCATGGTGGGGCGACAGTACGAGGCGGGCGGCATCGCCAAGGACGGCGCCAAGCTCGTGACCGCGGTCGCGTGCTCCGTCGTACCGAAGTTCACTGTGGTCATCGGTGGGTCCTTCGGTGCCGGCAACTACGGCATGTGCGGACGGGCCTTCGACCCGCGTTTCTTGTGGATGTGGCCGAACGCCCGCATCTCCGTGATGGGGGGCGAGCAGGCAGCGGCGGTGCTCGCGACCGTGCGGCGCGACGGCGTGGAGGCCAAGGGCGGTGAGTGGTCGGCTGAGGACGAGGAGCAGTTCAAGCGCCAGATCCAGGAGCAGTACGAGACACAGGGGTCGCCCTACTACTCCACGGCCCGGATCTGGGACGACGCCATCATCGACCCCGTCGACACCCGCCGGGTGCTGGGCATGGGTCTCGCCGCAGCCGCCAACGCCCCCGTGCCCGACCCCGCCTACGGCATCTTCCGGATGTGATGACGCCGTGACCACGCCCACGCCCACGCCCGCGCCCACGCCACTCCTCGCACTCTCGGCGCCCCCTCCCCCCTCTCGGGTTTGCGATGTCAACAGCCCAGATGGCCTGTTTACAGCGCAAACCTGCGATGCACACCGGGGGTTTGCGGTGCAGACCTCGGGGGTTCGGCTCAGCTGCGCCGCCGGCAAGGCCGCCGCGAGCTGGCGAGGCGGCGCCGCGAGGCCGCGAGCCGGCGCCGCGCGGATCGCGGGGGAGGTATGACGAGGTTCGGAACCGTGCTCGTCGCCAACCGCGGCGAGATCGCCTTGCGCGTCATCCGGGCTGCGTCAGCCGTCGGGCTACGCAGCGTGGCCGTCTACAGCGACGCCGACCGCGACGCGCCGCACGTGCGGGAGGCCGACATGGCCGTCCATATCGGGCCGGCCGCCGCGTCCGAGTCGTACCTGTCCATCCCTGCCCTCATCGCGGCGGCTCAGCGGTCCGCCGCCGACGCAGTCCACCCCGGCTACGGCTTCCTGTCCGAACGGTCTGCGTTCGCGCGCGCAGTCTCGGACGCCGGCCTCGTATTCATCGGGCCGCCGGCCGACGTGATGGACATCATGGGCCGCAAGGACAGGGCGCGGGAGATCGCAGCCGCGGCCGGCGTGCCCGTCATACCGGCTGCGAACCCGCCCGCTCGTGACGACCTGCGCGCGGTGGGCAGCCAGGTCGGATTCCCGCTGCTGGTGAAGGCAGCCGCAGGTGGCGGCGGCAAGGGCATGCGGATCGTCCGGTCCGCGGCCGACCTCCGTGACGCCGTCGCGGCCGCGCGCCGTGAGGCGGCGGCGGCGTTCGGTGACGACACGGTCCTGTTCGAGCGCTATGTCGAGCACGGCAGGCATATCGAGGTGCAGGTTCTCGCCGACGAGCAGGGCAACGTGGTCCACCTCCTCGAACGGGACTGCTCCGTTCAGCGTCGGCACCAGAAGGTGATCGAGGAGGCCCCCGCCAGCTCCATCTCCGCCAGCGTGCGCCGCATCGTCACCGAGTCCGCGGTGGCCCTCGCCAGCAAGGTCGGATACGTGAGCGCCGGGACCGTCGAGTTCCTCGTCGCCGGCGAGGAGGCCTTCTTCTTGGAGATGAACACGCGCCTGCAGGTCGAGCACCCTGTCACCGAGGTCGTGACCGGGCTCGACCTCGTCGCGCTCCAGTTCGCCATCGCACAGGGAGAACCGCTGCCCTTCACCCAAGGCGATATCTCCGCGCAGGGGCATGCCATCGAGGCGCGGGTGTATGCCGAGGACCCCTACGCCGGCTACCTGCCCCAGGCGGGGGTCGCCAGCGTGGTCAGCTGGCCGCAGCGGGCGCGGGTGGACGCGGCGCTCGAGTCGGGGCAACATGTCGGCACGCACTACGACCCGATGCTCGGCAAGGTCGTCGTCGCCGGCACGACCCGCGAGGCGGCACGGCGTGCGCTCGTCAACGCGCTCGACGACACAGCGATTCTCGGACTGACCACCAACCTGGGGTTCCTGAGAGCTCTCGCGGCCTCTGACGCCTTCCGGGATGCCGCCATCGACACCGCATGGCTTGACTCGCATCCCGACGCCTTCGTCCTGGAGACGCCGATCGCCGCGTGGTGTCTCGCAGCCTGGTCCTTGGCGACAGCCCATGACAGTGACGCACGGCATCCGTTCGGAGTCGCGGACGGGTGGCGTTCGGGGTCACCGCCCGCCGCCGTACCCATCGAGCTCACGAACGGCGCAGATCTCGACGACACTCGCGTTCTCACCGTCGACGTGGCGGGTGGACGCATCGTCGGCCCGAGCGCCACCGTCGAGGTCCGCTCGTTGTCCGCGAGCAGTGCGCGGGTCAGGCTCGAGATCGACGGCGCCGCGCACGAGGGCCAGGTTCTCGTGGGACCTCGCGAGGTGCTCGTGGCCTACCAGGGCCAGACGTACGCGCTGAGACGACCTGACGCGTTCGGCCCCGACGGCCGAACCACACTGAGCGATGGTTCCGTCTCCGCGCCGATGCCCGGCACCGTGCTCGCCGTCAACGTCACGGTCGGAGCTGTTGTCGTCGAGGGGCAGACGATGGCGGTGATGGAGGCGATGAAGATGGAGCTGGCGCTCAAGGCGCCGATCACCGGCACGGTCACCGACGTGGACGTGGTCGTCGGCGACCAGGTGGACCGAGGAGCCCGGCTGTTCGCCGTCGCACCGCCGGGGAAGCCAACAGGTGACACAGCGGGTGACGCGGCAGCTGGAGCCGCGGACTCGGGTGGCCCTGCCGCGGGGACAGGGCGGTGAAACGCGTTCCCCAGGTCGTCAGACCACCCGACCTGCCCGAGCGCGTCACCATCTACGAGGTCGGCCCGCGCGACGGGCTGCAGAACGAGTCCACGGTCGTGCCCGTCGAGGTGAAGGCTGACTTCATCTCTCGCTTGGCGGCCGTCGGACTCCAGGCGATCGAGGTGACGAGCTTCGTGCACCCGGCCTGGGTCCCGCAGCTCGCCGACGCCGGGGAGCTGGTCGAGGCGGTCGACCTGGACGCCGTACCCCGCATGCCGGTCCTGGTGCCGAACCAACGCGGCCTCGACCGTGCCCTGGAGGCGGGCGTGCGGGAGATTGCGATCTTCGGCTCTGCCACCGAGGCGTTCGCCCAGCGCAACCTCAACCGCAGCCTCGACGGGCAGTTCGCCATGTTCGAGCCGGTGGTGACGGGAGCGCGAGATGCCGGCCTACGTGTCCGCGGTTATCTCTCCATGTGCTTCGGTGACCCCTGGGAGGGCGACGTCCCCGTCGCTCAGGTGGTCTCGACCGGCCGGCAGCTGCTCGAGCTCGGCTGCTCGGAGCTCTCCCTCGGTGACACGATCGGAGTCGGTACGCCGGGGCACGTGGAGGCGGTGATCGGCGGCTTCGCCGATGCAGGGGTGCCGGTCGAGCAGCTCGCCGTCCACTTCCACGACACCTTCGGGCAGGCGCTGTCCAACGCACTCACCGCCCTGCGGCTCGGCGTCACGACGTTCGACGCCTCGGCGGGCGGCCTCGGGGGATGTCCCTACGCCGAGAGCGCCACCGGCAACCTGGCCACCGAGGACCTCGTCTGGCAGCTCGCGGGTCTGGGTGTCGAGACTGGTGTCGACCTCCAGGCACTCGTGGCGACGACCTGGTGGATGGCGGAGCGGATCGGCAAGCCGCCCGCCTCGCGCGTCGCGACCGCGCTGCGCTGACCACGGTGCGAGTCTCGCTCAGGCCGACGGTGGACGGCGTTTGAGCTCCTTGGCGGCATACCGGCCCACCTGGTAGGTGCCATAACCGTCGGTCACCGCGCCGACCCCGCCTCCGATGACGGGGACGCGGCGGCCGATGACGGCGATGGTGCGTTTGCCCGCCACCCGGGTGATCAGCTCGGTCGTCACCGCAGCGGCAATCCTGCTGTCGAGCTCGGGGTCGTGGAGCGGCGCGGTGGCGATCGCCATCGGCCTGCTCGGAAGCTTCTTCTTCTTGACCAGGGAAGTGACCGCGTCCTCGCCGAGCATGCAGGCGAGGACGGCGTTGCGGACGCGTGGGTCGGCGAGGTCGTAGCCGCGCAGATGTGCGACACCGGCGACGAGGTGGCACTGCAGCAGCGCCAGTCCTGAGATGTTCGCGGGGATGGTCAATGCCATCGTGGCGAGGCCACCGAGGTTCGTCACGAACCCCTGGAGCCCGGCGAGTCTCACGTGTGAGTCCACGAGCGACTTCACCGCGTCGTCGGTGTCGCCGTTGTGACGTCGCAGCCGATCGTCGGCGGCGTCTGCCGCACCCTTGAGCGGACCGATGCCGTCAACGGCCCGATCGAACGTCTGGCGGACGAAGTTCGCGGTCAGCTTCGGCGCCCTCCGGGCCACCATCGGTCCGGCGAGACGCCCTACCACCTTGCCACCTGCCATCGTCGTGCCTCCTGTGTCCGTCGGGGTGTGAGCCGACAGGTGCGGTTCAGCTGTCGGCTCTGTGTCCCGAGCGTACGACGGGGATGCAGCCGTCCGCCTGTGCGGGCTGGGATAGTGCCATGGTGTGTGCCGACCGGGTTTGGTTGAGTGGACCGCGACCCGTCAGGCGTGAGGAGACAACCCGTGACCGAGTCCGCGGACACAAAGTCCGGCAGCTGAGCGAGGCGAGTCACCGCATGCCCGCTGAGCCCCCGGCCACCGGCTGGGTCTTCCCCGACCCGAGGGAGGCAGACGACGACGTGGTCGCGATCGGTGCCGACCTCGAGCCCGCGACGATTCTCGCGGCCTACCGAGCAGGCCTCTTCCCGATGCCGATCGACCAGGCGGCCGGGATGGCGTGGTGGTCACCGATCCGTCGTGGAGTGCTCCCGCTCGACGGGCTGCGGGTGACCCGCTCCATGCGGCAGGCGGCCAAGCACTTCACGGTCACGATGGACGAGGCGTTCGACGAGGTGATGGCCGGCTGTGCCGACCCCGCTCGGCCTGGGGCCTGGATCGACGGAGACGTCAAGACGGCGTACCGACGACTGCACGACCTTGGGTGGGTGCACTCGGTGGAGGTATGGCGGGACGGGATCCTCGCCGGCGGGCTGTACGGCGTGGCGGTCGGGGGCTTGTTCGCCGGTGAGTCGATGTTCCAGCGAGAGCGCGATGCGTCGAAGGCCGCGCTGATGGCGCTCGTCGAGGTGCTTCGTGACGGACACGACGGACGCCTGCTCGACGTGCAGTGGGCGACCGAGCACCTGACCAGCCTCGGAGTGATCGAGCTGGACCGCGACGACTACCTCGACCTGCTGCGGCGAGCCCTCGCACTGCCGTTGCCTGGGGTGTGGGCCTGACCCAGCGCCGGGGCCCAAGCCTTTCACCCGGGCCCAGTCAGGAGGCGTTGGCGCTCTTGGAGTCGCCGAACGCCCAGTCGGTGAAGCTGGAGGGCTGCTCGGACGCTGCCGGCTCGGGGGCGTAGACGGTCTGTCCGGTGACAGGGCCGGAAGGCAGCGGTGCGCTCGCCATCCGTCCGGCCGCGTGACCGCGGAAGTGCACCCCGGAGGCGCCCCGCAACCCGTCGACGAGCGCGTCGATGAACTCGTTGACGCCCTCGCGGACCATCCGGAAGGTGCCGGCGCAGGTGCCCTCGCGCCACATCGAGGTCTGTCTCGTGATGCCAGGTCAGCCGCATCGCCCGACCGTTGCCCCGGGCATCGAGGAAAACCTCACCTTGGGGACGTTCCGGGGCGGCGGACATCCCGACATGATGCCCCCGCGTCGACGTCTGTCGCAACCATTCCGTGATAATCGGTGCCGGAGCAGGCAGACTGGGCGCATGCCGGAGCTCCCCGAGGTCGAGGCGCTGTCGCATGACCTTGCCGCTCGCCTCACGGGGCGGGCGGTGGCGCGTCTTGACATCGTCGCGCTCGCCGCGCTGAAGACGTTCGACCCGGCACCGGGCGCGCTGTCCGGGCTGTTCGTCGACTCGGTGTCCCGCCATGGCAAGTTCCTGGACATCGCGGTCGACGACCTGCACCTCGTCGTCCACCTCGCCCGCGCGGGGTGGGTTCGCTGGCGAGATGAGCTGCCGGACATCCCGCCACGTCCGGGCAAGAACCCGCTGGCGGCGAGGCTGTGCCTCGACGACAGCTCCGGACTCGACTTCACCGAGGCGGGCACCCGCAAGAGCCTGGCGCTGTACGTCGTCCGGAGCCCAACCGACGTACCAGGCATCTCGCGGCTGGGGCCGGACCCGCTCGACGAGGAGTTCACGCTCGAGGCCCTCACAGCCATCCTGGCCGGCTCGGGGCGCACTCAGATCAAGGGCATCCTGCGCGACCAGTCGGTGATCGCCGGCATCGGCAACGCCTACTCGGACGAGATCCTGCACGTGGCGAAGATGTCCCCCTTCAAGCCCGCCGCGATGCCTGCCGAGGAGGTCGCCAGGCTGTACGACGCGATCGGCGCGACGTTGCGGGAGGCAGTCACGAGGTCGGACGGCCTCGCGGCCGCTGACCTCAAGCACGAGAAGAAATCGGGTCTGCGGGTGCATGGGCGTGCCGGCGAGACGTGTCCGGTGTGCGGTGACACGGTCCGGGAGGTGTCGTTCGCAGACTCGGCGCTGCAGTACTGTCCGACCTGTCAGACCGGCGGCAGACCGCTCGCCGACCGCCGGTTGTCCCGCCTGCTCAGGTGAACCGGCGCGGCATGGCAGGCTACGGGGTATGAGCCAGCCGATCCCTGAGATCGACGTGTCTGCCGTCCCTGCCGAGCGGCCCGAGGGTCTCGTGGTCCTCGACGTACGCGAGGACGACGAGTGGCGCGCCGGCCACATCTCCGGCGCGGTCCACGTCCCGCTGATGCAGGTGCCGCAACGGGTGAGTGAGCTCCCGGCGGATCAGCAGGTCCTCGTCGTCTGCAGGGCGGGTGGACGGTCGGCGAAGGCGACGGCCCTGCTGCAGGCGCAGGGGTACGACGCCGTCAACCTGGCCGGCGGCATGCTCGCCTGGGAGCAGGCGCAGCGCCCGATGGTCTCCGACACCGAGTCCGCGCCAGAGGTGATCTGACGTCCCCGCGAGAGCTCATCGGCAGACCCGGGATCGTGGCCACGTTGTCACGACTCGTCGCGGTTGCCGCGCATCAGCTCGCGGTAAGTGTTGCGCCGAGACGTCTGCAGCAGGGTGCGTTCGTACCATCGCGCGCCCAGGCGGATCAGCAGCGCGGCGGCGGCGGCGGCGAGCAGCAGGGACACGGTCGGCTGCCACAGCGGTACGTCTCCGTCGACAAGGCGAGCGGGCATGGTCAGCGATGAGGCGATCGGCACGAAGGACGTGACCTCGATCATCTTGTCGCTGCCGGCGACCGCGATCAGGTAGGGCACGAGCAGCAGGGCCTGACCCGGCACGGTGGTGCTCTGCAGGTCCTCCTGGCGAGTCGCGAGCGAGCCGGCGACCGACCACAGGCTGGCCAGGGCGAGGAATCCGACGACGAAGAACGCAAGGAACCACAGGCCGGCCACGCCGACCGCTGGGATCGCGTCGAGGTCTCCCACGATGAGCAACGCGACTGCGGCAGTGAGCGCCACCGCGAGCACCTGGGCCAGCGCGAGGAAGCTGTTACCGAGGACTTTGCCCCAGAGCAGCGCGCGCAAGGGGACTGCGGCGGCGAGAATCTCGACGATCCGGTTCTCCTTCTCCACCACGACGCTCTGTGCGATCGCGATGCCGAAGCTGATCGCTGTCAGGAAGAACAGGAGTGCCATGGCGAACGCGATTCCACCGGCGGTGTCGCTCGACACCGGCCCGGACGTCGTCGTGTCCTCGCGCAGCGTCGAGCCGGCAGTGAGGTCTTCGACCGATGTGCCGGCCTCCTCGGCGTTCGCCTGGAGCGACGTCAGGGACAGCGCGCTCTGGGTTGCCGACGACAGCTCTGCCGGCACCTCGTCACGGCCGACGATCTCGAAGCCGTCGTCGGTGGGCAGCAGCGCCGCGTCCACTTGCTCGTCATCGACAGCCGCCCTGGCTGCAGCGACGTCATCGACCTCGCTGACCGTCACCTTCGCCTCGTCGTCTCCACTCTGTGCGCGGAGCTGGTCTTGAGTCACCTCGGCCAGGCTGGAGCCTGCCCGGTCGGTGACCGCGACGTCGTACGACGGCGGCCGGCCACCGAGGAGGCTGGTGAGGACGATGCTGCCGGCCACGACCAACAGCAGCACCCCAGTGCTGATCAGGAAGGTCTTGTCCCG
>JACDHG010000167.1 GCA_013821195.1 Propionibacteriales bacterium | reverse complement strand
CGCGCGCGCTTCTGCCGGCGTACCCGCAGCTGCTCTGGCAGGTCGTCCTCGACAGCCGGCGGCGCGTCCAGGGGTCGGTCACTCATGGCTGGACAGCGTACGGCGTTTCCTAACCGTCATGCCCGCCCACCAGCGATCCGGCCGGCTCGTGCACCGCCCGCCGGTCGCGCGGCAACGACCAACCCGTAGCCCAGGACTCCCCGATCCACCGCGGCACGTGCCGCGTCAAGGACCGGTCCCACGCGATCGAAGTCGATGCCGACCTCCTCGGCTCTCGGCCTCGCGATCATCCGGGCCACGTTCAGCCGCGCCTCGATCTGCTCCAGCATCCGGCTCATCGCGTCGTCGTGGCGCTCGGTCAGCACAACCTCCAACCCTGCGTCGACCAGGATCCGCGCGTAGCCCGCAAGCGGACGCGCGTCGGCCACGCAGGCGACCCGGGCGGCGAGACTGCACAGCTCGTCGGGGAGTCCCGCCGGGTCGGCGGTCACGTCGCTGATCGCGACCCGCCCACCGGGCCGCAGCACCCGGGCCAGCTCCGCGGCCGCAGCCGCCTTGTCGGGAAACGTGCACAGCGCACACTCGCAGACCACGGCGTCGAAGCTCTGCGCGTTGTAGGGCAGGCGCTCGGCGTCGGCGACGGTGAACTCGACCCGTTCCTCCAGCCCCGCCGCGGCTGCGGCGGCCCGCGCCGATGCGACATTGCCGGGGGACAGGTCGACGCCACACACGTTCGAGTCGTGCTCCTGGGCGAACATGAGCGCAGACCTTCCCGGGCCGGTCGCGACGTCGAGGACACGTGCGCCGGGCGTCAGCCGCAGCTGGTCCGCCAGGTGCCGCGTCAGCGCCAGTCCGCCCGGGTGATACGAGTCACCGAGCAGCATCGCCACCACGTCGGAGGAGTAGGCAGCTGCACAGCACGCCTTGGTCTCCTCTGGCGTCGGGTCGGCGGGCGTCGGATCCGCCAGGGTCACCGAACGCTCCGGCCGACGTTGGTTCTGTCCGGGGCGATGCCGGCGCGCTCGGGCCGGTGGCCGCCCGCGACCTTCGATCCGTACGGCGAATCGCTCAGCACCGGCTGCAGCGGGGTCGCGTTGGGCACGACGTCGGCGACGGCGACACCCGACATCTGCTCGCGCACCTGCTCGCGGTAGCCCACGGAGTTGTAGGCGCAGAAGGGGATGAGCCGCCCGTCGGGCGTGATCTCCTCCACGCAGCACTTCATCAGCTGCTTGACGTTGAGAGTGTAGGGATCCTGGAAGTCCTGGATCACGATCATGAACGCACGCTCGGAGAGCTCGGCGACCGCCTCGGGCAGGTTCACGCCGCAGGCGTCGGCACAGTCCAATGCTCCCGCCGCCGCGGTCAGCTTCTCGGTGATCGTGTCGGTGCCCATGAACGCGGACGCGCTCCACAGCTTCTCCAGCGCCTCGCGCACGGAGTAGTCGGGCACGACCCGGTTGGAGACGTAGTCGAGGTAGTCCTCCACCTGTAGCAGCCGTGGGATCGGGACGACGGCGAAGTCGTCGGTTCCGGGGGACCCCTGGCTCAGCAGGTAGGTGATCGAACGACACGTCGGGAAGCAGCACGGCACCGGGAAGAAGTCGTCGGCGCGAAACCACTCGGGGAGCTGCTCGACGATGCCGTGCACGATGTCGGAGTTGGTGAGCCGCGTGAGCGGATCGAACTGCACGTGTCGCCCGGAGTGCGTGACGGGCTGGAAGGCCACCGAGCGGACGGCGGGGTGTTCGAGCCCGAAACCGATGATGGCGCCGAGCTCGTGGTCGTTCAGGCCGCGCTCCACCGCGGCCACCAGCGTGACGGTCAGGCCGGCTTCAGCGCAGTTGTCCAGGGCGCGCCGCTTGATCTCGCGCAGGTCGCGACCGCGGATCTCGCGGTGTGTGCGCTCGTCGAACCCGTCGAACTGAAGATAGACGTTGACACTTCGCCCCGGCAGCCGGTCACGCTCGCCGAGCGCGGCGACGAACCGGCGGTCCGAGGCCAACCGGATGCCGTTGGTGTTGAGGTTGACCGACTTGATCGGACGCGCCTGGGCGAGGTCGATCATCGCGAGGATGTCCCTGTGGATGGTCGGCTCACCGCCGGAGAACATCACCACCTCGGCCTCGCCCTCGCTGGCGACGAAGACGTCGAGCATCTTCGCGCACTGCTCCACGGTGATGGAGTAGCCGTCCGGTTGGTGGCCCGAGTCGGCGAAGCAGATCGGACAGTCGAGGTTGCAGCCGGTGTTGACCTCGATGATGCCCAGACAGGCATGTTGCTTGTGCTCGGGGCACAACCCGCAGTCGGAGGGGCAGCCGTCGACGACCTCGGTCTGGAACGTCAACGGGATCGTCCCCGGTTTGTTGAACCGCATCGCGTCGAGATACATCCTCGCATCGCCGTAGACCAGCGCTTCGAACGTGCCGTGCTCACGACATCGCTTGCGCAGGTAAACCTTGTCGTCGCGGACGTTGACCTGGGCGTCCACCACCACCTTGCAGACCGGGCAGATAGACTTGGTGTACTCGAGAAAGACCTCGTCGCGATCACGTTTGGCGCTGTCCACCACAGGAGGCTATGCGTGGTTCCGGACAAAGGCCAGGCGCCTGAGCCGGTGCTAGATTGACCGGCACACGACACCGGACCCGGCCCTCTCCGAGCATGGCCATCCAGAGCGGGAGGCGAGGCCATGCAGATGAGACGGCTGGTCGGAGCCACGGTGGCCGCCACTGCACTCTTGCTGGGCGCCAGCACCGTGGCGGGAGCGCATCACCCGAACGGCGGTGAATGGGCCGGCGACACGTCGCTGCCCGGAGGCGCCGAGCTGCGCGCGAAGTCCGACGTCGAGTGCGTGAGGGGCATGGCCGGCGAGTACCCGTGCAAGGGCGTCGACTTGCTCAGCTTCCTGCCGCACCGGCGGATGGGCGGCGGCGTGGGCAGCGACATCTGGGGCTGGACCGACCCCCGGACCGGGCGCGAGTACGCCCTGGTCGGGCAGAGCAACGGCACGTCGTTCGTCGACGTCACCAACGGGGAGCGACCGCGGTGGCTCGGCAAGCTGCCGACCGCGACCGAGCCGGTCATCTGGCACGACGTCAAGGTCTACCGGTCGCACGCGTTCATCGTGAGTGAGGCCGACGGGCACGGTCTGCAGGTGTTCGACCTGAGAAGGCTGCGCGGCGTGCGCGAGCCGCGGACGTGGACCGCCGACGAGCGCTACCGCGGATTCGGCAACGCGCACAACATCGCGATCAACGAGCAGAGCGGATACGCGTACGTCGTCGGTGCCACCTCGCGTCCGCGCACGGTGTGCGGCATCAGCGGTGGACCGATCGTGCTCGACGTCCGTCGCCCCGAGCATCCCCGGCTGGCGGCGTGCATCACCGACGACGGCTACACCCACGACACCCAGTGCGTCATCTACCACGGTCCCGACGTCGCGTACCAGCGCCACGAGATGTGCTTCAGCAGCAACGAGGACACACTGACGATCCATGACGTCTCCGACAAGTCCGACATCGAGCTGGTCTCGCGCAGCAGCTACCGCGGCGCCTCGTACACCCACCAGGGCTGGCTGACCGGCGACCACCGCTACTTCCTGCTCGGTGACGAGCTGGATGAGCTGGAAGGCAAGCGGGCACGCACCGCGACGTACGTCTGGGACCTGCGCGATCTCGACGACCCGGAGAACACCGGGGTGTACACCGCCGGGACCAAGGCGATCGACCACAACCTCTACATCAAGCGGGGATTCACCTACCAGTCCAACTACCGAGCTGGCCTGCGGATCCTCGACAACCGGTCGATCGACCGCGCCGTCCTGGCCGAGGTCGGCTACTTCGACATCTTCCCGAAGAACGACGCCGCCGCGTTCAACGGGTCGTGGAGCAACTACCCGTTCTTCGACTCCGGGAAGGTCCTCGTCAACGGCATCGAGCAGGGTCTGTACGTGCTGGACCCGAGGGAGCGGGCACTGCGCCGCGCCGGCGACCGGAGCTCATAACCGCTCCCGCAGGTCGAAGCCGACATCGAGGATCGGCGCGGAGTGGGTGAGCGCGCCGACCGCCAGGAAATCCACCCCGGTCTCGGCGACCGTGCGGGCGATGTCGAGGGTCAACCCACCGCTGGCCTCGAGCGTGGCCCGGCCGGCCACGATCCGGACCGCCTCACGCATCTGCTCGGGGTCCATGTTGTCGAGCAGGACCGACTCGGCGCCGGCCGCGACGACCTCCTCGAGCTGGTCGAGGCGAGTCACCTCCACCTGCACCGGGACCGTGGGGAACCGCTCCTTGACCATCCGGTGTGCCGCTGCCGCCCCGCCGGCGGCGAGGACGTGGTTGTCCTTGATCAGCGCCTCGTCGGACAGCGACATCCTGTGGTTGAGCCCGCCGCCGCAGCGCACGGCGTACTTCTCCAGCTCCCGCAGCAGCGGTGTCGTCTTGCGGGTGTCGCGGACCCGGGCGCCGGTGCCCTCGACCGCGTCCACCCAGGCCCTGGTCACGGTAGCGATGCCGGAGAGGTGGCAGAGGAAGTTGAGCGCGCTGCGTTCGGCGGTCAGCAGCGCGCGGGTCTCAGCCTGCACGGACATGAGTACGTCGCCCCGCCGGACCCGGGTGCCGTCGTGGACCGTCCGGTGCACCTCGATGTCACCACCGACCCCCTCGCTGACGCGGTCGCTGGCGCAGTGCATCAGTGCGACCTCGGCGACCGGCAGGCCCGACACGACACCGTCGGCCCGGGCCACGAAATCGCCCCAGGCGCGTTGTCCGACCCCGACCGTGGCCTCGGTGGTGACGTCGACCCCACCGGCGAGATCCTCCGCAAGCGCCGCGGCCACCAGGTCGAGGACCCGCGGCGGATCGAGCCCGGCGTACCTCAGCAGCGTGCACAGGTCCTCGGGCAGGGCCACGGTGCCGGGCCGGTTCACGACGGTGCCGTCACCTCGGGCAGCTTCGGACCCGGCTGCCGCAGGTTCGTGCACAGCGACCCTGCCGAGTCGAGCACCGTGTCCAGGTGGCCGGACCAGCCGACATCATCGCGGTCCGGGAAGTCTTCGCGCCAGTGCGAGCCGCGGGTCTCCTGCCGCGCCTGCGCGGCGGCAACCAGCGCCGCGGCCACGGTGACCAGGTTGGTCGCCTCCCACGCCTCGGTGCATGGCGTGCCGTGGCTGTCCGCAGCGAGTACGGTCAGCGTCTTGGCGGCGCGCTCCAGCCCGTCGTGACTGCGCAGTCCCCCGGCGTCGTCGGTCATCCGCTGCCGCAGCTCCGGCACCGCCGCAGAGTCGACGAGCCCGGTCCGGCCAGCCGGCGCCTGCATGCCTGTCCTCGGCCGCCACGCCGGCGGGTGTGCGGTCAGGTCGGCGGCGATGCGCCGGGCGAAGACGAGGCCCTCGAGCAGCGAGTTGGACGCCAGCCGGTTAGCCCCGTGTACGCCGGAGCAGGCGGTCTCACCGCAGGCGTACAGACCCAGCACGCTGGTCCGGCCGTCGAGGTCGGTGGCGACCCCACCGGAGGCGTAGTGGCATGCCGGGGCGACCGGGATCGGCTCGGTCACCGGGTCGATACCGTGGCGCAGACAGGCGGCGAGGACGGTCGGGAATCGACGCTGCCACGTCTGGGCACCGAGGTCGCGCCCGTCCAGCCAGACGTGCTGGACGCCGGTCTCCCGTATCCGGCGCATGATCGCCTTCGCGACCACGTCGCGGGGCGCCAGCTCGGCCAGCTCGTGCTGACCCCGCAGGAAGCGCACACCGTCGTCGTCGACGAGGACGGCACCCTCGCCCCGCACCGCCTCCGACACCAGTGGCTGCTGGCCCTTCGCCCCCGGGCCGAGCCACAGCACGGTCGGGTGGAACTGCACGAACTCCACGTCGCGCAGCACCGCGCCGGCCCGCAGCGCCAGCGCCATCCCGTCGCCGGTGGAGACCGAGGGGTTCGTGGTGGCCGAGA
>JACDHG010000166.1 GCA_013821195.1 Propionibacteriales bacterium | reverse complement strand
CCCCGACATCGTCTCGGGACTGCCCAGATCCAGGTCGAGCGCCAGGAGGATTTGGCGCGGTCGGCGACTGCTGAGGCTCGGGTGCGCCGCGAATCGCGCCAAACCGTCCGTGAGTGCCGTCGGCGACACGCTCGGCCTGTTGTTCGACGACCAGGAACCCGAGCTCGCTCGCGCCATCACCGACGCCTTTGATCTCTACCTGACCTGACCACCGCACCCGGCCCCGCGCCAACGTCCGACATCACGCCGGAACGCCGAGGTCCCCTGGCTGCACCACTGCCCCAAGGTCCATCACAGGTCGCCGCCCTCGTCGAGCAGGCGCGTGATCTCGCGCTGGATCAGGCCGAGCCGTGCCTCCTTGACCAGGGGGACCTGCCGCCGCCGCCGACGGATCTCGGCCAGGTCGATGTCGGCGGTCACCACCTGCTCCTCGTCACGGGCAGCCTCGGCGATGATGTTGCCCCACGGGTCGACGACGTGCGAGCCGCCCCAGAAGTGGAACCGCCCCTCCACACCGACGCGGTTGACGAAGACGACGAAGAGCTGAAACATCCGACCGTAGAACCGGGTGATGTCCTGCCAGTACTCGTGCGAGTCGTAGTGCTCGGGGAAGCTGCTCTGCGAGCTCGCCGCCGGAACCAGCATGACCTGGGCACCGTCCTGGGTGGCCAGGAAGGCGAGCTGCGGCTGCCAGGCGTCGTTGCAGCACAGCACAGCCATCCTGGTGTCCGGCTTGGCGTCGAACGCCCGCAGGCGAGGTCCGGGGGTGAAGTGGTTGCGCTCCTCGAAGGGCGCGTATGCCGGTAGGTACAGCTTGCGGTGCACATGGACGAGCCGTCCGGCCTCGTAGTAGGCGGTGCTGTTGTATGTGTGCGGCCCGGGGGGACCTGCCTCCGTGAAACCGACTGCGACGCCACCTGAGCCGGCGGCCTGGGCCAGCTTCTCGATGCGCGGGTCGTCTGGACGCATCGACAGGTCGGCGTCCACCTCTCCCACGGAGTAGCCGGACAAGAAGAGCTCGGGGAAGACGACCACGTCGCTGGACTCGGCGGCGGCCCTCGCGACTGCCCCGTGCGCCAGCTCGATGTTGACATCGATGTCACCGAGCCGGGAGTCGAGCTGGGCGAGACTGATCCGCATCCGGACCCTTCCTTCACGCGCCTCAGGTCCCGACCGAGGCCGGGACCCGAGATCGTCAATCAGTGGTACTTAGCCGATGAGGTCGTTGTCCTCCAGCCACTTCTGGGCGACCGCTTCATGTGGCTGTCCATCGACGTCCACCGACGCGTTCATCTGCTGCAGCTCCTCGGTGGTGAGCTTCTCGGCGATCGGGGCGAGTACGTCCTCGATCTCCGGATTGTCCGCAAGGACGTCCTCGTTGATCGTCAAGGCCACCTCGTAGCCCGGGAAGTACTGCTTGTCGTCCTCGAGCACCAGCAGGTCGTTGGCGGGAATCTGTCCGGCGCTCTCGAAGACTTCGCCGAAGTTGCACGGATCCGCCTTGGGCAGAGCGGTGTAGATGATCTCGAGGTCGAGCTCGGTGATCTGCTCGTCAGGCAGGTCGAAGCCGTAGGCCTTCTCCACGCCGGGGAATCCGTCCGCGCGGTCGAGGAACTCCGCGGCGGCACACAGCGATGCCGACTCCGGGTCGCTGTTGACCAGCTCGGCGTAGTCCGAGATCGTCGTCACCTCGAGCTCGTCCGATGTCGCTTGGGAGGTGGCGAACGCGTACGTGTCGTTGGCCTCCGTTTTCAAGATCCACTCGACGCCGTTCTTCTTGTCCTGCTCGGCGACCGCATCGAACAGCGCTTGCTTGTCGCTCTCGGCGTCCGCGACGTCGTTTCCGAGGATGTCGACCCAGCCGGTGCCGGTGTACTCCCAGTACATGTCGATCGCGTCTGACTCGAGGGCGGTGCGGACGTTCGCGGTGCCTTCGATCCCGGTCTCGTCCTTGACAGTTGCACCGGCGTCCTCGAGCGCGAGGATGGCGATCTGGCCGAGAATCACCTGCTCGGTGAACTCCTTTGACCCGACCGTCAACGACTTGCCGGCCAGCTCGCCGCTGCCGCCGCCGTCGTCACCGCCGCACGCCGCGACCGCCAGAGCGACGCCTACGGTGAGCGCGGTCAGCCGGGCTGCCTTCTTCGAGTAGCGCATGATGGTCTTACCTTCCCTTGTAATCATGGTGTATGAAATCACAGCCCGCGTGGACGCAGGGCGTCTTCGGCGATACCGGCCAGGTAGTCGATGAGCAGCGCCAGCACCGCCACGAGGATGCCGCCGACGATGGTGATGAACGGACGGTTACTCGAATAGCCCGACACGATCAGGCTGCCTAGAGTGCCCGCGCCGATGAAGGCACCGAGGGTCGCCGTGCCGACGTTGATGGTGAGTGCGGTTCGGAGGCCGGCCATGATGACCGGCACTGCCAGGGGCAGCTCGATCCGGGTGAGGACTGCGAGCTTGGTCATCCCCATCCCGCGCGCGGACTCGATGACCGAGGCGTCGACCTGGGTGAGCCCGACCATCGTGTTGCGCAGCACCGGCAGTGTCGTATAGGCGGCCAAGGCGACGACTGTCGGCACGAATCCGATACTCCAGACGATCGCGAAGATCAGCAGCAGACCGATCGTCGGCACTGCCTGACCGATGTTGAAGAAGGCGATGGCAAAGGGAGTGATGGGGCGGGCGAAGGAGCGGGTCAGCAAGATCCCGAACGGGATGGCGATGATCAGCACGAGCACAGTGGAGAGGACCGTCAGCTCGAGGTGCTCCTGAGTCCTGGCCAAGATGAAGTCGAAGGCGAGACGCTTCGACTCGGTCGAGTCCAGATCCCTCCGACTCACCGACACGTAGGTGAACACCAGGACGAGAACGAGGAGCACGGGCATGAACAAGTAGTTCGCGAGCGAGCGTCGTCCGCGGGAACCGGCAGCGAGAGCAGCCCCGGAGGCGAGCCGGGCGGCCTTGGTCGCGTCGGAGGGCGCGGCCACGTCAGCGGTCCTCGTCCTCGTCGTCTCCGCCACGAAGGCGGCCCTGCTCCGCGCGCCGCAAGCTGCGCACTGTCTCGTTGATCGTGTCGATGTCGACGATGCCCTGGTAGGCATTCGAGGAGTCCACGACGATCGCCGTGCTGTAGCGAGCAGACAGCATCTCGTTGAGGGTGTCGCTCAACGTGGCGTTGGGCTGCACCACTGCCTCGGCAGGGAGCCCCAGCTCGGAGAGGGGGCGACCGTCACCAGCACGTCGCAGGTGGTCGGCGTTCACCCATTTCACGGGTCGCCGCTCGCTGTCGAGCACCAGCACAGCGCTCTTGTCGCTGCCCTCGAGCAGGCGGTTCACCTCGTCGTGGCTGGCCCCCTGCTCCACCGTCGGCCACTGGTGCAGCTCGACGTCGCGCACCCGGCTCAGGCTGAGACGCTTCAATGAGGCGCCGCGGCCGATGAAGTCCGCGACGAAGTCGTCAGCAGGGTTCACGAGGATACGCTCGGGCGTGTCGAACTGGGCGATGTGCGACTGCTCCCGGAGGATCGCGATCCGGTCTCCCATCTTGATCGCCTCGTCGATGTCGTGGGTGACGAAGATGATGGTCTTCTTGATCTGCTCCTGGAGGCGCAGGAACTCGTTCTGCAGCCGGTCGCGGGTGATCGGGTCGATCGCGCCGAACGGCTCGTCCATCAGCATGACGTCGGGATCGGCGCTCATCGCGCGGGCGACCCCCACCCGTTGGCGCTGGCCGCCGGAGAGCTCCTTGGGGTAACGGTTGCGGTACTGACCGGGGTCCATCCCCACCATCTCGAGCAGCTCGTCGACCCGCTCCGAGATGCGCTCCTTCTTCCAGCCGAGCAGCTTGGGGACGGTGGCGATGTTGTTGGCGATCGAGACGTGGGGGAACAGGCCGATCTGCTGGATGACGTAGCCGATCCGCCGGCGCAGCTGGTCGGGGTTGACGTCGGTGACGTCCTCACCGTCGAGGAAGATCCGTCCGGAGGTGGGCTCGATGATGCGGTTGATCATCTTCATCGTCGTCGTCTTCCCGCAGCCGGACGGGCCGACGAGGATCACGATCTCGCCCTTGGGGATCTCCATTGTCAGGTCGTCGACGGCGGGATCATCCTGGCCGGGGAAGCGCTTGGCCAGGTTCTCCAGCCGGATCTCGACCTTGCCGCCGTCGGGGGCGGTCCCGGAGTCCGGCGCCACCGCGTCTTGGGTGTCAGTCATCTGATGCCTTTCGAGGTCGTGAGTCTTGTGACCACGACGTAGACGAAGTCGAACAGGATGGCCAAGACGATGACGCCCAGAGTCCCGGCGAGCACTTCGTTGAGCGCGACCGCGCTCCCGACGCTGGCGCCGAAGATCAGCTCGCCCAGACCTGGCCCGTTGATGTAGGCGCCGATCGCCGCGATGCCGATGAGGAGCAGCGTGGCCACCCGGATACCCGTCAGGACGACCGGCCAGGCAAGCGGCATCTCGATCCGCCACAGTCGCGCGGCTCGCCCCATACCCATGCCCTGGGCGGACTCGACGATGGCCGAGTCGACCTCGCGGAGCCCGACGATGGTGTTCCTGACGATCGGAAGGAGGCCGTACATGACGAGTGCGACGACCACCGACTTTGCGCCGAGGCCGAGCAGCGGCAGCTGGATGAGCAGTGTGAACAAGGCGAGGGAGGGGATCGTCAGGAACGTGCCGGTCACGGCGAGGACGAGCTCGCGTGGGCGCTCGGTCCGGTAGGTGAGGACACCGAGTGCGACGCCGGTGACCGTCGCGATGAGGACCGAGATGATCACGACGACTGCGTGGTCGACGCCAAGGTCGAGCACGTCCTGCCAGGCGAACTCCAGATAGGTCCAGAAGCTCTCGTACCAGCTGATGTCGTCAGACATGGCCGAGCCGTCCTTGCGTCCGGTGAGCGGATGCAGCCCCCATACGAACCTCCGGTAGTGGCGTGACCCCCGACTTTGGCACGGTGCGGGAAGGCGCACAAGACCGTTGCCGAATGGGCAACAACTCGACTAATGGCCTGTACGGCGGCTTGGCCGACGCGTCAGTGGGACGAGAGCTCGGCACAGTGCGCGAGCAGCGGATCGACCGTGGCGCGCATCGCCTTGGAACCGAAGCGGCCGGCCGGACCTTGGAGGCCGAGCACAGCGGTCAGGGCGCCGCCGGCGTCGCGGACGGGGGCCGCAATCGCGTTCAGGTCCATCTCGCGCTCGCCGACGGCCTGGGCCCATCCGCGGCCACGGATCTTGGCGACCTCTGCCGCCAGCATGGCAGGGTCGGTGATGGTCCGTCGGGTGTACGACGGCAGGGGTCCGGCCGGCAGGGCTCCCGCGTACGCAAGGAACACCTTCCCCGTAGCAGTCGCATGAGCGACGCTCGGGCGGCCGACCTGGGCGACACTGCGCACCGACGAGGGGCTCTGCACGAAGTCCACCGTGATCGTGCCCTCCTCGTACGGGACGGACAGGGTCGCGGTCTCGCCGATGGCCTCGGTCAGCGCGACCAGGTGCGGGCGGCAGATCTGGCGCATGTCGACGCGCGCGAGCGCGGCGTTGCCGAGCTCGACCAGCCGGGGACCCAACCGGAAGCGTCCAGTGTCTGGCACCCGGGTGACCAGCTCGTCTCGCGCCAGCGTGGCGAGCAGCCGGGAGACGGTGCTCGCGTTGACGCCTGTAAGCCGGGCGATCTCGTTGTTGCCCACGTCGCCGGTCGAGTCGGCGAGCGCGTGGAGGACAGCCACCGCACGCTCGACGGTCGCAACCGGACGGGTGTTGCCGGTGGTCAACTGCGCCCTCCCGTGTTAGCGTCCAAAGGTACCGACTGAAACAGTGTTGCCGATAAGGCAACGCACGTCAATAGCAGTACGTGGAGGCCCCAACCTGATGTCGAGTCCGATGTCCAGCACCATGTCGAGCTCAGGGCTGCCTGACGGCATCCGGTACGTCGTTGTGGGCGCGGGGGTGCAC
>JACDHG010000043.1 GCA_013821195.1 Propionibacteriales bacterium | reverse complement strand
GAGCCAGGTCTCGAACCCGGCCACGCTGGCGAACGCGATGAGCGGCCAACCGTCCTTCGGATGGGACTCCCCCGTCACTACTTGTCGAGCCAGACGTCGACCATGTCCTGGTTGTCGGCGATCCACCTGTCAGCGGCGGCGTCGGGCTCCATGCCGTCCTCGGAGATGTACTTGGAGACCACGTTCTGATCCTCTTCCGTCCACTTGAAGCTCGTCACCAGGTCGTACGCCGGGCTGCCCGACTCGGCGAAGTCGGTCGCCACGACCTTGTTCAGCCTGTACGGCGGGTAGTCGCAGTCGACCTCGGACGGGACGGCGTCGCAGCCGGGGGTGTAGGCAGGCAGCTCGACATGCGCCAGCTCAATCTCGTTAAAGAACCACTGCGGCCGGTAGAAGTACGCCAGGAGCGGTGTCTTGTTCTCCTGCGCACTGCGGAAGGCCTCGATGAGGGCTGCCTCGCTGCCGCCCACCACGACCTCGTAGTCGAGGTCGAGGTTCTCCACGAGTGCCTCGTCGTAGGTGACGTACCCAGGGTCCCCGTCGAGGAGCTGGCCCTTGTCGCCGGACTCAGTCGTCTCGAACAGATCGGCGTACTTGTTGAGGTTCTTCCAGTCGGTGATGTCTGGGTACTCCTCAGCCATCCACGGCGGGACGTACCACCCGATGGTCCCGTCGACACCCGTGTAGCCGGCCAGCTGCGCGGTCTTGTCGCCGTCGACGTACTTCTTCACCAGGTCCTCGTGACCCCAGTTCTCGATGATGACGTCGACCTCGTCCGTGCCGAAGCCCTTCCAGGACGTCTGCTCGTCGAGGTCGACGTAGTTGACCCTGCAGCCGAGCTGGGTCTCTGCGATCCGCCCGACGACGTGGGCGTTGGACTCGTAGCCGACCCACGGGTTCACAGCCATGTCGAAGGGCTCGCAGTCTTCGCTGCTCCCCGCGTTGGTGATGTCGCCCCCACAGCCCGCCACGGCAACCGCCGTCGTGAGAGCGAGGCATCCGAGCAGCGCCCGTGTACGAGTCCGCTTCATTGGTTCCTTCTTCCTGCCCAGAGCACCTGGAGCGGCCGGGGACGTGAGTGCGACGAAGCCGGCTGCAGCGTTCGCTGGGCACCGTACCGGGTGATGCGGTCGAGCATGATCCCCACCAGCACGACCGTCACAGCCGCCGCGAGTCCCCGCCCGACGAAGCTGGTCTGCCGGAACCCGGTGACGATATCGGCGCCGAGAGCGCCTGCCCCCACCATCCCGCCGACCACCACCATGGATAGTACGTACAGGAGGCCTTGGTTGGCGGCGAGGACCAGTGAGCCCTTCGCCATGGGGAGCTGCACCTTGATGACCATCTGCAGGCGGCTCGTCCCTGACGACCGCGCTGCCTCGACCGTCGTCGGGTCGACTCCTCGGATGCCGTCGGCGACGAGCTTTGTGGCGGGCGGCACCGCGTAGATCACGCCGGCGACGATCGCCGTGAACCGGTTCGGCCCGAACATGATGAGGATCGGGATCAGGTACACGAACGCGGGCACCGTCTGCGCCGCATCGAGCACTGGCCTGACGAGCCGGTCGGCTGCCTCGCCACGGCCCATGGCGATGCCGAGAACGACTGCGAGGAGTATGACGGCGAAGGTGGCCACGAGGACAGACGTGATCGTGATCATCGCGTTGTTCCACAGGTCGAGGTAGTAGATGCCGGCCAGGCACACCACCGTCGACAGCAGCGCCCGCCAGCCGCCGATGACGAAGGCGATGGCGACGATCGCGGCTCCGGTCACGAACCACGGCGAGTTCGCCACGAGGTCCTGCAGCGGGTTCAGCAGGAAGTTGGTGAAGTGCTGTTGGATCGACGTGGTGAGCCCGGACAGGTCGTCACGCAGCCAGTCGCCGAAGTCGTCCACTGCGCTGGCGATCGAGGGCCCGAGGTCGAGCCGGTCCGGAAACTCGTTGAGGGCCCGCTGGACGTGTGACAGGTAGACAGCGACCAGGGTCGCCGCTCCACTCCCGATCAGCCCGATCCTGCGCGGCAGCGGGCTTGACGAGACTGACCGTGTCACACTCCCGGGTCTCTCACTGGCAGCCGTCGTCGTGCGGTCGAGCATGATCGCCATCAGCACGATCGCCAGCCCTGCCACCGCGGCGTTACCGAGCTGGTTGCGCTGCAGCGCCGAGAGCACGTTCTGGCCGAGGCCCGGACTGTCGATGTAGCCGGCGATGACAGCCATGGCCAGGGCCGCCATCGTCGTCTGGTTCACCCCCACGACGATCGTCCTCCTTGCCATCGGGATCTCGACGTTCTTGAGCCGCTGCCAGCGAGTCTGTCCGAGCGAGCTGGTGGCCTCGAGGGTCGTTGCCGAAACCGAACTGACGCCGTGTGCCGTGATCCTGACCACCGGGGGAGTTGCATAGATGACGATGACGACCACGGCCGCGGCCGAGCCGATTCCGAACATGATGGCGACAGGGAGCAGGTAGCTGAACGACGGCATGGTCTGCATCCCGTCGAGGACGGGCGTCAGGATCGACGAGACCGCCTTGCTGTGCGCCATCCAGATGCCGAGGGGGATCCCGACAACCACGGCGAGCAGCACCGACACGTTGGTGATGATGAGCAGGTCGACGCTGTCCTCCCACACGCCCAGGAGACCGAAGCCGAGGAACGTGGCGACCACGAGCAGGGAGATGCGCAAGCCCGCGACCGCGAACGAGACCCAGGCCGCCGACGCAAGGATGCCTGCCCAGCCGACCTGGGGAAGCGGACGAGGGAAGGCCGGCACGGTGAAGAGCCGCTGCAGGGACCCGACGACCCAGTCGAGAGCGTCAGCGATCGCAGTCGTCGCCACGAAGACCGGGCTGGTCCCCGCCGAGGCGGCCGCCTCGATCTCGGCGGCCCGCGTGCGGAACCACGCGTGCGCGTCAGTGACCTGCGCGCCGCCGATCTCCAGTGTCATGTTGCCGCGCGTGACGGCCCAGACCACCACCCACAACACGATGACCCCCAGCAGGGACCCCGTCCGCCCATGCGCTCGCAGCGTCGCGACCAGCCCAGTGTCGAGACTCTGGGACCTGACAGTCGCGACCGAGCTCACACCGCCACGCTTTCCTCGGCCACCACGACTCGCAGGATCGCGTCGCGGTCCACGATGCCGACAAGGGCGCCGTCTTCGACCACCTGGACGACGAGCTCGGAGCCAAGGGCGACGCGGGCCGCCTCGCCGACGATGGTGTCCGAGGCCATCACCGGTCCCTCGCTCGAGTCGTCAGGGCGCGGCTCGCGCATGACGTACTTGAGAGTCAGGACGTGAGAGAGCGGTATGTCGCTCACGAAGTCCCGCACGTAGGCGTCGGCGGGATGGGCCACCACCTCGGCCGGCGTACCGATCTGGACTACCTCGCCGTCGCGCATGATGAGGATCCGGTCCCCGAGCCTGAGCGCCTCCTGCAGGTCGTGGGTGACGAACACCATCGTCTTCCGCAGCTCCGCCTGGAGCCGGATCACCTCGTTCTGCATGTCCCGGCGGATGAGTGGGTCGAGAGCAGAGAACGGCTCGTCGAAGAGGAGCAGGGCGGGGTCACCCGCGAGTGCACGCGCCAGGCCGACGCGCTGCTGCATACCCCCCGACAGCTGGTCCGGGTAAGACGTCTCGTTGCCGGCGAGACCGACAAGCTCGACGATCTCGGCTGCCTTCTTGCGGCGGTCGACCTTGCCGACGCCGCGGATCTCGAGGCCGTAGGCAACGTTGTCGATCACCTGCCGATGCGGCAGCAGGCCGAAGTGCTGGAACACCATCGAGACATGGTTGCGGCGCAGGTCTCGCAAGGCGGAGGCAGACGCCTTCGTGACGTTGTGGCCGTCGATCGTGACACTGCCGGCGGTCGGCTCGATGAGCCGCGTGAGGCAGCGGACCAAGGTCGACTTCCCGGATCCTGACAGGCCCATGACGGCGAAGACCTCGCCGGGCACGACGGAGAACGAGATGTCCCGGACCGCCGCCACGCAACCGGTGCGCCGTAGCAGCTGCTTGGGCGTCAGGTCTGCGTCGGCAGTACCGATGATCTTGCCCGCCTTGGGCCCGAACACCTTCCAGAGGTGTTGGACAGACAGTGCAGTTGACGTCTGCGCGCCCGTGGACGAGGTCGGCTCAGAGTCGACGTGGGTGATGAGGGGACCTCACTTTCCGTGGTCGACCGAAGCCGGCGGATGAGGCGACGAGTCGTCGCCCACGCGGTAGTACGTTACGTGAGACGAGACTGCCGCGGCGGGAAGGTCCGAGTGACGAAGGCAAGGACAGCGACAACGCCGGCGCCAACAGTCGATAATCGGCCCATGACCAGATCACCGAGCCAGCACAACTTCGTGCTCGCGCTCCACTGCCCGGACCGGCCCGGGATCGTCCACGCCGTCACCGGCTTCCTCTTGCGCGCTGGCGGCAACATCGTGCAGAGCCAGCAGTACGGCGATGCCGAGACGGGTTCGTTCTTCATGCGCGTGCACGTCGAGCTGACCGAGGGATCAGCGACTGTGCAGGAGCTGCGCGCGGCATTCGCACCGACGGGTGAGCAGTTCGCCATGACCTGGGACCTGTGGGATCACGCCGCCCGATACAACACGCTCATCATGGTGTCGCGAGCCGGCCACTGCCTCAACGACCTGCTGTTCAGGTGGAGCACCGGAGCGCTCCAGATCGACATACCGGCGATCGTGTCGAACCATCGTGACCTCGAGGGACTTGCTGACTCCTACGGCATCCCGTTCCACCACGTTGCTGTCACACCCAAGACGAAGACAGAGGCAGAACAGCGGCTGATGGAGCTCGTCACCGAGCTCGACGTCCATCTCGTCGTGCTCGCGCGTTACATGCAGGTGCTGTCGGACGACATCTGCCGTGCGCTGCGGGGGCGGGCGATCAACATCCACCACTCATTCCTGCCGAGCTTCAAGGGCGCCAGCCCCTACCACCAGGCACACCAGCGCGGCGTCAAGCTGATCGGCGCGACGGCGCACTACGTCACCGCTGATCTGGACGAGGGGCCGATCATCGAGCAGGACGTCACCCGCGTCAGTCACGACTTCACGCCGGCGCAGCTCGTCTCGGCCGGACGCGACGTGGAGAGCCAGGTGCTGTCGCGGGCGGTGCGCTGGCACTGCGAGACCCGCGTCATGCTCAACGGCAGCAAGACCGTCGTCCTGCGTTGACCCTGCGGCGTTCACGTCGTCGATGACCGTCGCGCGGTCTAGCGGCGAGGCGGTCCTCGTTGGAGGTGAGGACTTGCCGGTGGGCCCACTCGACCTGCCGACTCGTGCGCATGGCGGCCGGACAGTGCGGATCAGACGCGGGTGGGGATGACGATGGCGAGAACGATCGTGCCGGCGCAGCACAAGGCAAGGACGACCAGGTCGAAGAAGCGCCGCCGCACCCTCAACATCCCCGCCCGCTCGTCGGGGAGCACTGCGCGGAAGGCGAACGCGAGCCCGAAGCCGCTCCCTATCAGCACGATGCCGGTACGCCAGGCGCCGAAGATGACGGTGCCGAGCCCGATGAGCAGAACAGCCATCACGATGAGGTAGACGATGCCCCCCGTCGTCGACGGCTTCTGGAGCCAGGTCACCGAAGCCCGGCTGCCCGCTCGGCCGCCTCGACGACGTTCGTCAACAGCATCGCGCGCGTCATCGGGCCAACTCCCCCGGGCATCGGTGCGATATGCCCTGCGACTTCGAACACCTCGGCGGCGACGTCACCAACCAGCCCGCTGTCAGTACGGGTCGTTCCCACGTCGAGGACCACCGCCTTGTCCTTCACCATGTCGGCGGTGATGAGGCCGGCGACCCCTGCAGCGGCGACGACGATGTCTGCTCGGCGTACGTGAGCGTCGAGGTCACGGGTCCCGGTGTGGCACAGCGTCACCGTGGCATTCTCCGTACGCCGGGTGAGGAGCAGCCCGAGCGGCCGCCCCACGGTGACTCCGCGGCCAACGACGCAGACCTCGGCCCCGTTGAGGTCGATCTCGTAGGCGCGCAACAGCTCGACGATCCCGCGAGGGGTGCATGGCAGCGGACCTTCGGCCATGAGGGCAAGCCGCCCCAGATTCATCGGGTGCAGGCCGTCGGCATCCTTGGCAGGGTCGACGAGCTCAAGCGCACGCTGCGAGTCGAGGTGCCTCGGCAACGGCAGCTGGACGATGAACCCGGTACAGGCAGGGTCGTCGTTGAGCGCGCTGATCCGTTCCTCGAGGAGCTCCTGGGTGATGTCGGCCGCGTGGTGCTCCCGCAGGGAGGCGATGCCTACCTGCTCGCAGTCGCGGTGCTTGCCTGCGACGTACGAGACGCTGCCAGGATCCTCGCCGACCAGCACGGTGCCGAGCCCTGCACTGACCCCGTGCTCGGTGAGCGTCGCCACCCGCAGCTCGAGGTCAGCCCTGATGCCAGCCGCGGTCGCTCGGCCGTCGAGAATCTGTGCAGTCACGCGCAGATTGTGTCACGCCGTCTGAGCCGCCACCCCCACGCGCCCAGAGGGCGGTAGGTGCGGCAGAACTGGTCAGTGCGCGAAGTGTCGCGTGCCCGTGAAGTACATCGAGATGCCTGCCGCGTCGGCGGCAGCAACGACCTCGTCGTCACGCAGCGAACCCCCAGGTTGAACGACGGCTCGCACCCCGCCGTCGATGAGCGCCTGCAGCCCGTCCGTGAAGGGGAAGAACGCGTCCGATGCCGCGACGGCGCCGGCAGCCCGGTCACCGGCTCGCCCAACGGCAAGCCTCGCTGCGTCGACACGGTTGACCTGTCCCATGCCGACGCCCACAGTGGCACACTCCGCCGCCAGCACGATGGCATTGGACTTGACTGCCCGACAGGCCCTCCAGGCGAAGGCCAGATCGGCGAGCCCCTCAGCGTCCAGCGGCACACCGGCCGCCAGGGTCCACGTCGACACCGCATCTCCCTCGGCGTCGACCCGGTCGGCGGTCTGCAAGAGCATCCCGCCGCTGATCCCCCGGAGCTCCACCGCCTCGCGCGAGGTATCTGGTTCGCATTGCAGCAACCGGACGTTCTTCTTCGCGGTCAAGACCTCGACAGCTCCGGTTTGGAAGGACGGGGCGCACACCACCTCGGTGAAGACCTCCGCCACCTGCTGTGCCATCTCCACACTCACCGGCCGGTTGACGGCGATCACCCCACCGAACGCCGACACGGGATCACACGCGTAGGCGCGGCGGTGGGCCTCGGCGACATCGGCACCGGTGGCGATGCCGCACGGGTTCGCGTGCTTGATGATCGCCACCGCCGGCTCCCCGAAGTCGTAGACCGTCCGGCGGGCGGCGTCGGTGTCGACCCAGTTGTTGAACGACATCGGCTTGCCGTGGAGCTGCTCGGACCCGGCGAGACCGCCGCGCCCATGCCGGTAGAGCGCCGCGCGCTGATGCGGGTTCTCCCCGTAGCGCAGGACGTCTGCACGCTGCCAGGTCGCGCCCGCCCACGCAGGGAAGCCCGATCCGTCACTGGTGTCCACGACCACGTTGCCCATCCAGGAGGCGATCGCCACGTCGTACGACGCCGTGTGCTGGAAGGCCTCCGCCGCGAGCCGTTGGCGCTGAGCCAGCGTGAAGCCGCCCGCAGCCAGGGCCGTCAGCAGGTCGTCGTACTGGTCAGGTGAAGTGACGATCGCGACGCTCGGGTGGTTCTTCGCGGCGGCCCGCACCATCGAGGGCCCACCGATGTCGATCTGCTCGATGCACTCGTCCGGGGCCGCACCGGACGCGACCGCCTCGGTGAACGGGTAGAGGTTGGACACCACGAGGTCGAACGGCTCGAGGTCGAGGTCGACCAGCTGCCTGCGATGGGAGTCCAGCCGCAGGTCGGCGAGGATCCCGGCGTGGACGCGGGGATGCAGCGTCTTCACCCTCCCGTCGAGACACTCGGGGAAGCCTGTCAGTGCCTCCACCTGGGTCACCTGCACACCGGCTGAGGAGATGCGCCCAGCAGTCGACCCTGTCGAGACGATGGTCACCCCCGCGACGGAGAGGGCTTGCGCGAGCTGTTCGAGCCCCGTCTTGTCATAGACGGAGATGAGTGCTCGCCTGATCTGGCGCCTGTCGCCGTTCATGCGATCGTGACCTTCCTGCCTTCGATGGTGAAGCCGTGGCGCGCGATGCGGCCGACGGTCGTCACCAGCAGCTCCCGCTCCGCGACCTTGATCCGCTCGTGCAGGGACTGCGCGGTGTCGTCGTCCTCCACGGGGACGGCGGTCTGAGCGATGACCGGACCGGTGTCGACGCCGGCGTCGACGACGAACAGCGTTGCCCCTGTCACCTTGACCCCGTAGGCCAGCGCGTCTCGCGGGCCGTGCATGCCTGGGAAGGCAGGCGACAGCGCCGGGTGCGTGTTGACGATGCGTCCGCCGAAGCGGGCAAGGAAGGCGGGCCCGGCCAGCTTCATGAAACCTGCGAGTACGACGAGGTCGGGGTCGAAGGCAGCGACGCGATGGACCAAGTCGACATCCCACTCCAGGCGGTCGGCCCCGGGGGCCAGCGGCAGCTCGAAGACCGGCACCGCCACCTCACGGGCGCGTTCCACGGCTCTCGTGCCCCTGCGGTCGGAGCCGACCGCGACCACCTCGGCGCCGTACGCCGCATCCCTGCAGGCGTCGAGCAGCGCTTGCAGGTTGGTTCCGGTCCCGGAGACCAAGACGACGAGGCGGGCGGGCACCGAGCTCCTCACATGGGGCAGACGGCCGCGCTCACGATATCGGCACCCGCGGCGGCCGGGTCAGTCGGAGTCGAGGGCGGGTATGACGTCAGGCTTCTCCTCACCCGCCGCACCGGCGCCACCACGACGACGAGCCGCCGTCGCCTCGACCCAGCGGGCCCCCGTGGCCGCCAGACCACCGCCGAGCAGGAATGCCACGGTGCAGACCAGCAGCGTCTCAGCGGCGTACGGGCCGACGTCGCTCATCCGTCCCGGCCCCAGCGCGCCGGTGGCGAGGAACGTCGACAGGCCGAACGCGACACCGCCCGCCATCCCGGCCAGGCAGCCGCGCAGCGCCGCCTGGTCGAGGCCGAAGACCGGGTGGCGCCGGATGGAGACGATGCCGGCGACCCCCCCGGCAAGGACCGGGACGACGAGGAGCAGGCCGTGCCACCAGTGGGTCTCGCTGCCGTGCGGCAGAGCCCCGAAGAGGGGGAAGGCGGGCAGCGCCCCGATGCTGATGTCACCGGGGGCAACCGTGGTCCCGGTCCCGACCATGAAGCCCGGTCCGGCGATGAAGGCACCGGCGCTCAGCACGGCGTTGGGGACGACGGCAGCACCGATCAGCGCCAGGACGGCAGCGCCGAGCGCGCCTGCGCCAACGCCCTCGGACAGCGACACGATGTCGGAGAAGTGCACCACCATGCTGGTCGTCAGCAGCAGCGAGGCGGCGCCCACCATCGCGAGGGCCCCAGCCAGGCCGCCCAGCACGGAGGCGCGGGCGATCTCCGGCAGCTGCCGGAACGCGCGCCCGCCGCGCCCTGACCCACGCAGGACACCGAGGCCCCCGCAGCAGAACCCGAGCAGGCCGGGGGCCACCCAGCTGCGGATGGGTCCGGCAGCGGCGACGTCGGTCGCCGCCAGGGTCGCTGCAACGCCGCCGACGCCGGCGTACACCAGTGCGGTCGCTGCGATCGATGCGACGACGTCGAGATCGCCACGGATGGCCGAGTGGGTCCCTGCCCAGCGCCCGCCGCGGTAGAGAAGCGAACCCCACAGCACCGTCAGGCCGAGGGGGATCGCCGTCACATGGGTGCTGCCGAGGACGACGCCGCTTCCGTTCCCCAGCAGCCAGCTGAACACCCCGGCCCGGATCGCACCCTCGAACGACCCGGTGCCACCCGCGAACCACACACCGACTGCGAGGGCAACGCACCCGATGAGGCCGACCGCTGCGCTCCAACCCACGGCGATGAGACACGACAAGGACAGCGGCCGGCTCGGCGCAGGCTCGGTCGGCTGGACCCGAAAGATGGGTCGCGACAGCAGCTGAGTCATGGCACCTCATCGTCCCCGAGACCTGACCAGGGACACCCCCCTGACACGCCGCTCCACACCGCCAGATCGAGCACCACCGCTACACAGTTTTGCCCGACGGGAGCCACTGGTTACCGTCGAAGGAGGAAATCGCTGCTGCCCCGCCCCTTGTCAAGGAGTCCACTTCCGTGTCCCGCGCCGACGCGTTCAAGGTGTTCTACGGTGAGTCTCGGGCTCGTCTGCTGGTTCAGGTGTACGCCTACGCGGGCGACACCGAGGTGGCTCAGCGGGCACTCGCCGACGCCTACGTCGCCGCCGCACACCACTGGCGCAAGCTCGCCGCCGAGTCTGACAAGGACCCGTGGATGCGGCAGCACGCCTTCAAGGCCTCCGGCAAGGTCCAGAACCGGCCTCTCGACCCCTGGTACGTGCGCGCCCGCAAGACCGCTGACGCACGCCGGCCGCTGCTGAACGCCTGATCTCCATGAAGTACGTCGACGGCTCCGGCGTCCACACGCAACAGGTCACCGTGGCACGGTCGGGAGTCGCGGTGGTGGTATGGGTGTTGGAGTCACGCAGCGCGACACCGGTCTTCGACACCGAGCTCGTGCGACTCACCGGCGCGTCCATGCGTCGCGTCTGCGGCGTCTCGAGTGGCAGCTGCCGAGAACGCCCGCTCGGGGCACTGATCATGCCGCCGCCAGGCGTCGACCGTGCCAGCGGCTTCCTGACCGCTGTCGACCTGCCGGTCTTCGAGGGTTTGACCGAGCCCTGGGTCCCGACTGCTTCCGACGCCACCCGCGCGAACCCAGCAGCGACCGACTGCGACCGAGCAGACTTCGCTGCTGCGGGGGCTCAGGAGCTGAGCGCCCGAAGCTTCGTGGTTCCCGACGACTCCCGTCTCGCGGCGTTCTTCGGTATGACGCAGACAGTGGGGAAGTTCGACTCCGTCGAAGCCGCGGACCGCTTCCTCGACCGTGTCGACACCTCGATTCGCGGTTGCAGCGGACCGCCCAGGCCGCGCTGGAGGTGCCCGCCACCGCGGAGGTGGACGTGCCCCAGGGTCGCGGCGCGACGTACGAGATCTCGTTGACCCTGTCGGAGAGTGAGAGCCTGACCTTCCGGGTCGCGCTCATCCGCGTCGGTAGCCGGGTCGCCCAGGTCACGTTCACGCCGACCCAGCGCTTCGATCTGAGCCCGCACGAGTTCAATGTCCTCGTGCAGCGCGCAGCGCTCAGGATCACCCAGCTCTGAGGTCGGCTACTGAACCTGGAGCAGGTCGCGCATGAGTTGGGCGGTCGCCGACGGGGTCTTGCCGACCTTGACTCCGGCGGCTTCGAGAGCCTCCTGTTTGGCCTCGGCCGTGCCTGACGAGCCGGAGACGATCGCCCCGGCGTGGCCCATGGTCTTGCCCTCGGGCGCCGTGAACCCCGCGACGTAACCGACGACGGGCTTGGTGATGTGGTCCTTGATGTAGGCCGCTGCCCGCTCCTCCGCGTCACCGCCGATCTCACCGATCATGACGATCGCATCAGTGTCGGGGTCGTCCTCGAACGCCTGCAGCGCGTCGATGTGGGTCGTGCCGATGATGGGGTCGCCCCCGATGCCGACTGCCGACGAGAAGCCGAAGTCCCTGAGCTCGTACATCATCTGGTATGTCAGCGTGCCGGACTTCGACACCAGACCCACCCGCCCTGGCTTCGTGATGTCGGCAGGGATGATGCCGGCGTTCGACTTGCCGGGGCTGATGATGCCCGGGCAGTTGGGACCGATGACCCGCGAGGTGCCCTTGGACTGCGCGTAGGCGAACGCCTCGGCGGTGTCCTTGACCGGCACCCCCTCGGTGATGACGATCACGAGGGGTACGCCGGCGTCGACGGACTCGATCACCGCGCCCTTGGCGAACTTCGGCGGTACGAACACCACGGCCACGTCGGCGCCGGTCGCCTCGACGGCCTCGAGAACCGAATCGAAGACCGGCACGGTGGCGCCTTCGAAGTCGACGCTCTGGCCGCCTTTGCCGGGCGTGACCCCACCGACGACGTTCGTGCCGGAGCTGAGCATGCGCTGAGTGTGCTTGCGCCCCTCAGAGCCGGTCATGCCCTGCACGATGACCCTGCTGTTCTCGGTCAAGAAGATCGCCATGTCTCAGGTCTCCCCCTCGGCTTGGGATGGGCGCGCCGCCAGCTCAGCGGCACGGTCGGCGCCGCCGTCCATCGTGTCGCTCAGGGTGACCAGCGGGTGGTTGGCCTCGTCGAGGATCCTGCGCCCCTCCTCGACGTTGTTGCCGTCGAGCCGTACGACGAGCGGCTTGTCGGCCTCGTCGCCGAGCAGATCCAGGGCAGCCACGATGCCGTTGGCCACCGCGTCGCAGGCGGTGATGCCCCCGAACACGTTGACGAAGACGCTCTTCACCTGCGGGTCGTTGACGATGATGTGCAGACCGTCAGCCATCACCTCTGCAGAGGCGCCTCCGCCGATGTCGAGGAAGTTGGCCGGCTTGACGCCACCGTGTGCCTCACCGGCATACGCGACGACGTCGAGCGTCGACATCACGAGCCCGGCACCGTTGCCGATGATGCCGACCTCCCCGTCGAGCTTGACGTAGTTGAGACCCTTGGCCTTCGCCTCGGCCTCGAGCGGGTCGGCCGCGGCCTTGTCCTCGAAGGCTGAGTGGTCGGGATGACGGAAGTCCGCGTTGTCGTCGAGCGTCATCTTGCCGTCGAGGGCGTCAAGGTGGCCGTCACCGAGACGGACGAGCGGGTTCACCTCGACAAGCGAGGCGTCCTCCTCGACGAAGACCGTCCACAGCTTCTGGATCACGGCGACGGCTTCTTCAGCCACCTCGGCCGGGAAGCCCGTGGCATCGACGATCTCGCGCGCCTTGGCGTCGTCGACCCCGACGAGCGGGTCGATCGCGACCTTCGCGACCGCGTCGGGATCCTCGTCGGCGGTGACCTCGATCTCGACACCGCCGGCGGTGCTGGCGATGCAGAGGTACTGGCGGGCCGCACGGTCCACCAGGTAGGAGAAGTAGTACTCCTCGGCGATGTCTGCCGTCGGAGCGATCAGCACCCGGCGCACGGTGTGGCCCTTGATGTCCATCCCGAGGATCTCGTCGGCCTTCGCGACGGCGTCGTCCGGACTCTCGGCGAGCTTGACGCCGCCGGCCTTCCCGCGCCCCCCGACCTGCACCTGGGCCTTGACCACCACGCGCCCCCCGAGCGCATCGGCGGCCGCCCGGGCGTCCTCGGAGTTCTCGACGACAGTGCCCATGGACACCGGCACGCCATGCTTGGCGAAGAGCTCTTTCGCCTGGTACTCCATCAGGTCCACGATTGATGCCGTCCTTTTGAGCTGCTGCTGGGCCGGGCGGTCCGGGCGGAGGTCTGGGCTGACGACCCGCGAGCGGATGTGCGTCTGCACCCTAGCCAGGTTTGACGTCGTTGGCAGACTCGGGGTCAGGCGACGCGACAGGAGACCCATGAC
>JACDHG010000042.1 GCA_013821195.1 Propionibacteriales bacterium | reverse complement strand
CCGCGCGCCACCATCATCAAGAAGGCCTGCGATGACGTCTTCGAGGTCACCGGGGTCAACCCGCTGCTCAAGATCGCCGTCGAGCTCGAGAAGATCGCGCTGGAGGACGAGTACTTCGTGTCGCGCAAGCTCTATCCCAACGTGGACTTCTACTCGGGGTTGATCTACGAGGCACTGCGCTTCCCTCCGGAGATGTTCACGGTGCTGTTCGCCATCCCACGTACGTCGGGATGGCTGGCACAGTGGCTGGAGCTCACCGACGACTCAGAGCAGAAGATCGCCCGCCCGAAACAGATCTACACCGGCCAACGGAAGCTCGACTTCGTCCCTGCCGCCGAACGCTGGAAGAGCTGACCCAGCGGAGCCACCGACTTGTCAGAGGCTGAGGTCGCCATAGCGACCTGACGTTCTGACAGGTCGGTGTGACAGGATCGCCTGCATGCCTGCTGCGGACGATCCGACGCGCCGTGCGCGTGGCGTCGGCAGCCACCTCCTGCGCAAGGCCGGCCTCCGCTACGACCCCGCGTCCGAGGCTCCCGCGGTCGCTTCCGCAGCGGACGGCGAGCCGGGTGGGCCGCTGGCCGAGGGACTGTTCGTCAACCCGATCGCCGAGGGTGCCGACCCCTGCGTGGTCCGCGACGGAGACAGATACCTCTGGTGCCAGAGTGAGGGCAACGTCGCTGTCGCGATCTGGACGTCCGACCGTCTCACCAGCCTCGGTGAGAAGCATGTGGTGTGGAGGGCACCGGAGCAGGGCAGCTGGTCAAAGCAGGTCTGGGCACCCGAGCTCATCAAGCTCGACGGCCGCTGGCACATTTACTTCGCGGCCTCCGACGGGCTCAACACCAACCACCTCGCCTACGTCCTCGTCGCCGACACCGAGGACGCGCTCGGGTCGTACTCGTTGCACGGTCCCCTCAACACAGGTGACGGCGACGGTGGGCTGAGTGACAACGCGTGGGCGATCGACATGGCGGTCCTCGAGCACCCCGAGGGGCGCAGGTACGCCCTGTGGTCAGGGTGGCCGGACGCCACGACTCAGGTGCAGCATCTCTACATCGCTGCCATGGACAGCCCGGTGTCGTTGGTCGGGCCGCGGGTCCAGCTCTTCAGCCCGTTCGACTACCCGTGGGAGCGCATCCGCGACAAGCCAGGTGCGGTCGGCATCAACGAGGCGCCGCAACCCCTGGTCCATGGCGGTCGGACCTTCGTCGTCTACTCGTGCGGCAGCGCGCTGCTGCCGTCGTACAAGCTCGGGATGCTCGAGCTGCTGGGATCGGATCCGCTCGACCCGACCTCCTGGAGCAAGCTGCCTCGGCCGGTCTTCTCGTCCGCCGAGACGACGTTCGGGGTGGGACACGGAGGGTTCCTGCCCTCCCCCGACGGCGCTGAGTGGTGGCACGTCTACCACGCCAAGATCGCGCGGTCGGAGAGCTTCAGGCGGGCCATCCAGGTGCAGCCGATGACCTGGTCTGCTGACGGCACCCCGGTGCTGGGACAGCCGGTGGCCGCGGGGATGGCGCTCTCGGAGCCGTCGGGAACGCCGCTGCGTCGCCGGAGTGACGCGGCACGCTGGAGCTTTGTCTCGGGCGTCGATGGCCTTGCCGACTTCGACTACTACGGTCACCACCAGTTCTTCTCGCTGCACGCCGACGGGCTGCATCTCGGTGAGATCCCCGCTTCCCCTGTCAACGACTACCGCAGTGGCGAGAAGGTCGTGCTCCGAGGTGGTGACTACGCCGACGTACGGGTGAAGGCCACGTTCACGCTCGTCGAGGGGTCCCGTGCCAGCGGTGTCCTCTTCAGGGTGACCGGATCGGCGGTCGGCTTCGATGCCCAGCGGGGCTACTTCGCGGCCGTCGTGCCGAGGACGGGTCGACTGGTCCTCGGGAGGACCGACGGACGCGGCTGGACCGAGCTCGCAGCGACCCCGATGGCGACAGGTGGGTCGGTCGAGCACACGCTCATCGTCGAGACGGTCGGTACGACGCTGAGCGTCCAGCTGGAAGCGGATCCCGCAAGCCGCATCCGGCTCGACGACGACGCCTACCCTCATGGGTCGGTCGGTCTCCGGGTCGTCGACACCCACGCGGTCTTCACCGAGCTCTCTGTCGATCCGCTCGCCTGAGGTACCACCCACCTTTGCGATTCGTCCGCCCCAGCGCGCGCAGTCGCCTCCACATCGACCCGGACGAATCGGAAGGTGACCCGCCCCTAGCCCTAGCGATTCGTCCGCCCCAGCGCGGGCAGTCGCCTCCACATCGACCCGGACGAATCGAAGGGTGACCGCCCCTTTGCGATTCGTCCGCCCCAGCGCGGGCAGTCGCCTCCACATCGACCCGGACGAATCGAAGGGTGCGATTCGTCCGCCCCAGCACGAGGAGTCCGCCCGCCCGATCGAGGGTCGCCCGATCTGACCTTCGGTCCCTGGCATGGGACGCGCATCTTGATGCGGACTGATGATGTTATGATGACACGATGCGTACGACGATCAACCTCGATGCGGATCTGTTGGCCGATGCCAAGCAGGTCGCGGCGCGCTCGCACCGTTCCCTCGGCTCCGTACTCGAAGACGCCTTGCGCCTCATGTTGGCGTCGACCGAAGATGCGCCTCCGCGCGACGAGCCGGTGTCGCTGCCGGTGCACGGTCGCGGTGGTCCCAGACCCGGAGTGGATCTGGCCAACAGCGAGCAGGTCGCCGACCTCGTGGGCGACAACGAGTCCGCCCGTGCTTCTGCTTGACGTCAACATCTGCCTGTACGCGATGCGAGCCGACAGTGAGCACCATGCCGTCGCCAGGGCCTGGCTCGAGGAGCGCATCGGCGGCCACGAGCCCGTCGGCGTCAGCGAGATGGTGCTGGCCGGCGTGCTTCGGGTCAGCACCCATCACCGCATCTTTGCCGAGCCCTCACATACCTCCGACGTGATGGCGTTCTGTGCAGCCCTGCTGGCCGCCCCCGCTGCCATCCGGGTCCGCTCCGGACCGCGCCACTGGAAGATCTTCAGCGATCTCGTCGCGCACCATCGCCCTCGCGGCAACGACGTTCCTGACACGTACCTTGCTGCGCTCGCCCTCGAGATCGGCGCCACCTGGGTCAGCGCAGATCGGGCATTCGCCCGTTTCGAAGGGCTGCGCCTGCTCAATCCGCTGGATGGCCACTGAGCGACATCGCCACAGGGCTCCCGTCTGCACCGCTGACACATCGCTTTCTCCGGTAGGCAACCTTTGGCGGCCGCGCCGCGTGTGAGGGAGAGGATCACCACATCACACCACACCAGGAGGAGTCCCATGAGGACTGCACTTGCGGCGGCCTGCGCCGCCGCGCTCGTCATCCCACTCGCCGGCGTCGCCGTGGCCGACGACATCGACGGCACGAACCGCGACGACAGGCTGTACGGCACCAACGGTCCCGACGAGATCGCCGGCAGGGCTGGTGATGACGCCCTCTTCGGACGCGGCGGCAGAGACGGCCTGAGCGGTGGACGCGGCAAGGACATGCTCTTCGGGGGAGCCCGCGGTGACGACATCAGCGGTGGGCTCCTCGGTGACTACGTCCAGGGCGACCGAGGGCACGACTTCATCGTCGACTGGGTCGCTACCGAGTTCAGCCCTCACATGCCCGTCGACCACGACCGCCTGTTCGGGGGTCAAGGAAACGACCATCTGGGGTTCGGGAACGGCCGAGACCTGGTGCGCGGAGGTCCAGGCGCCGACGAGCTCCGCACAATTCCCGACGCCTACGTCGACAGGATCGACTGCGGACCAGGCACGAACGACGTACTCATCTACTTCAGCAAGCGTGACTGGAAGGACGTTGTCCAGGGGTGCGAGCGGATCTCGGTCAGAGGCTGACCTCCCCTACTGTTCGGCTTACGATTCGTCCGCCCCAGCGCCGGTAACCACCACCTCGTTGAGCCGGACGAATCGGGAAAACGCGACTAGCGGGCTCGCTGCACTCGACCCTCGTCCCACACCGGATCTGTCGACTCGTAGACCGACCCGTCGGCGCCGAACACCAGGAAGCGGTCGAAGCCGCGGGCGAACCACCTGTCATGGGTCACCGCGATGACCGTGCCGTCGAAGGTCTCGAGGCCCTCCTCGAGCGCCTCGGCCGACTCGACGTCGAGGTTGTCGGTCGGCTCGTCGAGCAGCAGCAGCGTGGCGCCCGACAGCTCCAGCAGCAGGATCTGCAGCCGGGCCTGCTGACCACCCGACAGGGACTCGAACGTCTGCTCCGACGTGTGCGCCAGCTCGTAGCGGTCGAGCGCCCTCGCGGCCTGCTCACGCGGCATACCCGCTCGACCCCGCCCATCTGGCTCTGTGTCGCCGCGATGCAGGATCTCCAAGAGCGTGCGGCCCATCAGCTCCGGGTGCTCATGCGTCTGCACGAACCACCCTGGTCGCACCCGGGCGCCCAGCCGCGCCCGGCCGGCGTGCTCGACCGGCGTGATCGGCACCTCGCCCACAGGCCGGTGCTCGACGTCGGGATCGGAGCCACCGGCGGCGAGGAGCCGCAGATAGTGCGACTTGCCCGAGCCGTTCGAGCCCAGCACGGCCACGCGTTCGCCGTACCAGACCTCGAGGTCGAACGGCTTCATCAGGCCGGTCAGCTCGAGCTGCTCGCAGACGACTGCACGCTTTCCGGTGCGACCGCCCTTGAGCCGCATCTTGACGTTCTGCTCGCGCGGCTGGTTCTCGGGCGGCCCGGCCTCCTCGAAGCGACGCAGCCGGGTGACCGCCGCCTGGTAGCGCGAGGCCATGTCCGAGTTGTAGGCCGCCTTCTGCTTGTACATCAGCATCAGCGCACGGAGCTTCGCGTGCTCCTCGTCCCACCGCTTGCGCAGCTCCTCGAGCCGGGCGAACCTGGCCCTCCGAGCCTCGTGGTACGTCGAGAAGCCGCCCGGGTGAACCCACAGCCTGTTTCCGGCCGCGCCGAGCTCGACCGTGACGACCCGTGTCGCGGTGTTGCTCATCAGCTCCCTGTCGTGGCTGACGAAGAGGATCGTCTTGGGGCACTCGCGCATCCGCTCCTCCAGCCACAGCTTGCCGGGGACGTCGAGGAAGTTGTCAGGCTCGTCGAGCAGCAACACTTCGTCCGGGCCGCGCAGCAGCGACTCGAGCACCAGCCGCTTCTGCTCGCCACCGCTGAGAGTCGTCAGGTCGCGGTACTTGGACCGGTCGTAGTTCACCCCGAGTGCGGCCATTGCGCACACGTCCCACTGCACCTCGATGTCGTAGCCTCCGGCGTCCGTCCACTCCGACAGCGCGCCGGCGTACCTCAGCTGCGACCTCTCGTCGTCTGACTCCATCATCTGCAGCTCGGCGGCGTCGACCGCAGCGGCTGCCGCGCGAATCCGCGGCGGGGCCACTGACAGCAGGAGGTCATGGACGGTCATGCCCTCATTGCCGTGGGTCACCATCTGTCGCATCACGCCCAGCCCACCGGAGCGCGCGACACCGCCCGCGTGTGGCGTGAGGTCGCCGGCGACGATGCGAAGCAGCGTCGTCTTGCCTGAGCCGTTGGCTCCGACGAGCGCGACCTTCGCCCCCTCCCCCACCCGGAACGAGACGTCGTCGAGCAGCACCCGTCCGTCGGGCAGCTCGTAGCGGACTCCGGACACATCGACATGACCCACGGGCGCCATGATCCAACACGCCGACACGGACGCGCACCCCATTTCCCAACGCGTCCGAACACCTCCTGCCGCGCATATCCCTGCTCTGGGGACGGCGATTCGCGGGACAGGGGGTGTTCGGACGGAGATGCAAGGGTGAGCAGTCAGGCGCCGAGCGCCTTGACGGCTTCCTCGATCGCGCGATGGAACGTCGGGTAGGCGTAGATCATCGAGGCGAGCTTCGCCGTCGGTACCTCGCCGTGGACGGCCACGACCAGAGCCGAGAGGATCTCCCCTCCGGCCGGCCCAGCGACGCAGGCGCCGACCAGCACACCTCTGTCGGCGTCCTCGATCAGCTTGATGAAGCCGTCGTTTCCCTCCTGGTGGATCCAGCCGCGCGCCGACGTGGCAAGGTCGGTGACGCCGACGCGGATGCTCAGACCAGCGTCACGCGCCTGCTTCTCCGACATCCCGACCGAGCCGACCTCGGGATCGGTGAACGTCACCCGGGGCACCGCACGGTAGTCGGCCCACGGACCGTCCTGGTCGAGGATGTCGCGTACGACGATCGCCGCCTGGTACATCGACATGTGCGTGTAGGCGCCCTCGCCGGTGATGTCGCCGACGGCCCACAGCCCGTCGGCCACCCGGAGCCGCTCGTCGGTGTCGAGCGACTTCGACTCCGGGTCGAGGCCGACCGTGTCCAGCCCGAGGTCGGCCAGGTTCGGCCGTCGCCCGGCCGAGACGAGCAGCTTGTCGGCGGTCAGCGTCTGGTCGTCGAGGGCGACCGAGAAGTGGCCGTCGGCATACGTGATCTCGGAGATCGTCACATCAGCCAGCACCTGGAGGCCTTCGCGACCGAAGACGTCACCGATCAGCTTGCTCGCCTCCGGCTCCTCCGGTCCGAGGATGCGCGGGGCCGCCTCGACGACCGTGACCTGAACGCCGAAGCGGGAGAACGCCTGCGCCAGCTCGGCGCCGACCGGCCCACCGCCGACCACGATCAGCGAGCCCGGAACCTCCGTCAGCCGGGCAGCGTCGCGGTTCGTCCAGTACGGCGTCCCGGCGAGCCCGTCGATCGGCGGAACCGCGGGCGCGGTGCCGGTGTTGAGCACTACACCCCTGCGGGCGGTGAACGTCTGATCCCCGACGACGACGGTGCGGGCGCCGTCGAGCCGTCCCGCACCGCGGACGAACGTCACACCCGCGTCCTGGAGCCGGTCGACGGCCACCTGGTCGTTCCAGTGGTCGGTGGCCTCGTCGGCGATCCGTGCCGCCACCGGAGTCCAGTCGGAGGTCACCGCGCTCGTGCCGGCGAGCGCGGGGATGCGCCGTCCCTCCGCGAGCGCGTCCGCGCCGCGCAGCATCATCTTGGTCGGGATGCAGGCGTAGTAGGGGCACTCACCTCCGACGAGGTGCTTGTCGATGCCGACGACCTCGAGTCCCGCCTCGGCGAGCTCGGTGGCGACCGACTCCCCTCCCGGTCCCAGACCTACGACGACGACATCGACTTCCGTGCTCATGGGCATCTCCTAAGTCTTGGCGGGTGTACCTCAGTCTGACCCCGCCCGAGTTCGGGGACGGACGTGGGTGCCCGAGCCCGGCAGGATCTCCCCAAACTTCCTGCGACTCGGCGCTGCTGCGGCGGATTGTGACGTTCTTGCATGCCATGCGGCCCTGGGACCGCAAGAGCGTCACAACCAACCCCTCACACGGCAGCAGTGCAGGATCATGCTCGTCCCGCATGACACGCTGCTCCCATGGCCAGTCCCGCCACCCGGAGTCCCGTCGTGGCGTTGGCTCTGGCGTGCCACCCGGTGCCGACCGTCGCCGTCACGGTGCTGGCGACAGTGCTGGTGGTGTCGGCGGGCAACGACGTGACCACGGTCGCGGTCGCGGCCGCGGCCGTGCTGACCGGCCAGCTGTCGATCGGCTGGTCGAACGACATGATCGACGTACGCCGGGACGCCGCCTCGGGGCGGCAGGACAAACCGTTGGCAGCCGGCACGGTGTCGGGGCGGGCCGTGGCCTCCGCGACCGCGGTGGCACTGGTGGCGACCCTCGCGCTGTCGATGGCGCTCGGCTGGCGGGCTGGCCTGGCCCAGCTGTGTGTCGTGGCAGGCGGCTGGGTCTACAACTACCCGCTCAAGTCGACGCCCCTGTCCCCGCTGCCGTTCTTCGTCGCCTTCGGGGCACTGCCCGCGGTCGCGACCCTGGCGCTGCCCGACCCGGCCTCGCCGCCGGCGTGGGTCCTCGTCGCGGCGGGGCTGATCGGGGTGTCGGCCCACTTCGGGAACGTGCTCCCAGACTTCGACGAGGACGCCGCCGCCGGCGTGCGGGGTCTCCCGCACCGGCTGGGGAGCTTCGGCTCGGCGGTTACCGCGACGCTGTGTGCGGTGGCCGCGTCGGGGATCACCGTCGCTGGGGCGAGACCCCCAGGGGTGTGGGGCGCCGTCGCCCTCGTCGCGGCGGTGGGCCTCGCCGCTGCCGGTCTCGTCGTCGTACGCCGGCGACCCTCCTCGGAGGCGGCGTTCTACACGAGCATGGCGGTGGCGGCGATCGGCGTGGCTCTGATCGCGGCCACCGGCGTCCTGACCTGACTGTGCGAACGGACCAGAGATCGCTGAGTCAGCGCTTGCTCACCCCTGGGGCATGTCATACAGGCCGGAGATCGCGTTGCCGACCATACCTCCGGATGCGTAGAGCCCGATTCCGTCGACAACCCAGGGCGTGACATTGGCGCGGGTGAACAGGCGCGTACCACCCTGTCGTCCTCCGGTGTAGTAGCCGCCGCATCCATCAAGCCGCACGGGCACGTCGATATCCTCGCTCTGGCTGCGGAATCGCAGGAGGACGAAGTCGGCTGAGGGGCTGACGTCTGGATCACACTCCAGCTGTCCGCCGGGGGTCTCGTAGATGGCGTCGAACACGCGCTGGGCCGCCGAACCGGTGATCGACGTCGAGTAACCGAGGAGCGGGTCCGATCCGTCGCGGAGGCGATACTCGCACACCGAGACCGACTCGACAGCCATCGGGGTCAGGTCGTCGGACTGCTTGGGCAGGGTCGTGGCTGACGCGCAGCCGTTGTCGTCGACCTCGACCCCCTCGATCGACCCGAGGATGGTGGCGAGCTCCTGCGGGTCGTCGTCGCCGACCGTGACCCTGAGCCCGTTCACCTCCACCGTCTCCTGCACGAAGTCATTGGGCAGCTCGACGGTGCCGATTGCAAGCGGCGAGCCGAGCCACACCCACGGGTGCGTCGTCATCGGAGGTGCGGTCGCGTCGCCCTGCTCCACGCCACCACTCGTGCACATGTCCGTCATGTAGTAACCAGCGCGCCCCACGTAGGGCATGTCGCGGTCATCGACGAAGCGGGTCTGCCCGTCGTCTCCGGGGAAGGCGAACGCCCCCTCCCCACACGACATCAGGCGCGGACCGGGCGCCGGGTCCTTCATCGGCACCCCACCCCACCCCCAGTCGGGTGGGACACGGAGCTGGACTCCGCCGTAGGACTCGACCCGCCAGTCACCCGGAACGGCCGAAGTCTCTCCGGTCCGATCGGGTGAGGCGTCGGTCGTCCCCGGTCCGGCGATCAGCGTGGGATCTGGGTCCTGACCCACTCGATCGGCGACCGCCACCGAAGCGACGATCACCGCCGCAGTGACGGCTGCCACCAACCCCACTCGGGTATGACGTCGAGTGCGGGCTCCCGCACGGGCCAGCGCGGCATACTCGCCGCCGACCTCGACCTCCCCTGCCTTGGTGTGCAGTCCCGACCGCATGACCTGCTCGAGCTCTTCGTCATTCATGGCTGTTCTCCTGCTCGATCGTGGCTCGCAACGTGGCGAGGGCGCGGTGGACGTGAGAGCGGACCGTGGCCTCGCGGCAGCCGAGTGTGACGGCGATCTCGCGGTAACTCAGGTCTTCGTAGAACCGCAGCACCACGCTGGCGCGCTGGCTCGGCGGTAGGGAAGCGCACAAGCGCCAGACCCGGTCGGCCTCGGTGACACCCCGGGCGACATCGGGACCGGAGGCCCCTGCGTGGCCGGGCTGCACCAGTGCGACGGGCACCTCACGACGGCGGAAGGTCCGCCACCGCGAGATGTGAGCGTTGACGACCATCCGGCGCACGTAGGCGTCCCGGTCGTCCATCCGGCGTACTCGGGACCACTTCTCGCAGGCCGTGGTGAGGGCCGTCTGGACCGACTCCTCGGCCGCCTCCTGGCTACCGGTCATCAGATAGGCGAACCGCAGCAGCGACGACGCCCGGGCACCCACCCATACGTCGAAGTCGTCCCCGTCCCTCACGTCGGCTGAGTCACCGACGCGCGCGTCGTCTGATGCCACCCCTACATCCATGCACAACCAACGCCACCGAGGCGTGGTTCGTTGCAGTCAGCGACCGGAAGTTCTTCTCGTCTCGCCTCGGCCGCCGCCCCCGACGCCCCTGTCGCCGAGTCAGTCGAGTCAGTCGACCAGCGCGGCGTACGTCGCAGCCACCACGGCGCCGTACGCCAGATGCGGCACGACGTCGGTGACCCAGTCCGCAACGCTCCAGCTCGTCGGGTCGGTGACCTGGAGGGCGAACATCGGGCCGTTCGTGCCCACCATGGCGCCCGCGGCCACCAGCAGCGCGCCTCCTGCCCGGTTGGGACGCAGTCCAACGGCATCGAGCAGCCCGTAGGCAGCGCCCACGCCTACCCCGCTTACGAGGCCCGAGAGGGCGCCGAGTGCCGAGAGCCGGTTGGCACGGTCGTCGCCGTCTCCTGGGACCTCGACGCCAACAGCGTCCGAGAGCTTCTCCACGGTGTCCTCAGGGGTGCTGCTGGCAGGTCTCGCCCGCCACGCCATGTCGGCGTACGTGACGGCGTTCAGGGCGGTGGTTCCGGCGGCCCCCGCGGCCGCTCCGAGCAGAAGTCTCTTGAACATGTGCCGTCAGTACCCAGCGCCTGTGCCACCAATCAAGCCTGACCTTCGGGTGGCCTGCGATGCTGAGGTGATGACCGACCCTCGCACCTTCGTCGACTGGTTCTTCCGCGACCCGACGACAGGTCGGCTGACCGTCGCTCAACCGCCCAACCCGGCGATCGCGACCTGGGCGCTCGCCCACATCGCCGCGCTGGCGTGGGACGAGCGCGACGTCGAGCTCCGGTGGATCGGCAGCGGAGCGCTGATCGTGTGGGCGGCCGACGAGCTGCTGCGGGGCCGCAGCCCGTTCCGGCGGGTGCTCGGTGGCGGCGTGCTCGTCTACCAGGTGTGGCAGCTGAGTTCCTGACACCGACGCGGGCTAACGGGACCACCCGACGGGAGTCAGCGACGGACCTCTCGACGGGGAGTCAGCGGCGGACCTCGAGGACTCGGAACCCCTTGGCCGACGCCATCCGCTCGCATACGTAGCCCTCGTCGCAGATCCAGCGCTGCAGGGAGTCAGCCCCGAGGTTCTTGCCGACCACCAGGACGGCGCGACCGCTGGGAGCCAGCCGGGGAAGCCAGCTCAGCAGCAGCTCGTGCAGAGCCTGCTTGCCCACCCGGATCGGTGGGTTCGACCAGATCTCGTCGAACTCCACTCCCGCCGGTACGTCGTCCGGCAGTGCCGGCCGGACCCGGTCCCCGAGCCCCAGCGACGCTGCGTTGTCGGCGCACAGCCGCAGCGCTCGCTCGTTCACGTCGACCGCCCAGACCGTCGCCGCGGGCTGAGCGGTCGCGAGCGCGCAGGCGATGACGCCGTACCCGCATCCCAGGTCGAGGAGCGTGCCCGCCGAGGCAGGCGGCCCCGTCTCGCGCAGCAGTACCGCGGTGCCCCGGTCCAGCCGCCCCTGGGCGAAGACCCCCGACGCGGACTCCAGCTCGAGCTGATGACCCCACACCGCCGCTTTGACTGGCTGCCGGACCTCGTCCGAGCCGGGGTCCGCCGAGAAGTAGTGCTCACCCATCGGGTCGCCCAGTCGCGGGTTCAGGCACCGAGCGCCTCTTGCGGGCTTGCACGGCCCGGGCGGCGAGCTCGGCATCGACGGGATAGCCCACCTCCTCGAGCGTCAACCCGCTCGGTGGTATGACAGTGACCCTCGGGTCGCGAACCCCGGCGCCCAGCACGTGCGCGGGCCAGTCGACCGCCCGGCGACCCTCCCCCACGGCCATCAGGGCGCCGACCAAGGAGCGCACCATGTGGTGGCAGAACGCGTCGGCCACCACCCGGGCGGTCAGCAGGTCGCCGTCTCGCGACCACCACAGCTCCCGCAGCGCGCGAACCGTCGTGGCTCCATCGCGCCGCCTGCAGAAGGCAGCGAAGTCATGCTCTCCTACCAGCCGGAGACCGGCGGCGTTCATCGCCTTCTCGTCCAGGCGTCGGGGCCAGGTCAGGACATGTCGGCGATGCAGGGGGTCGGCAGCGGCAGGTGCGTCACAGAGGCGGTAGGCGTAGCGCCGCCATACCGCCGAGAACCGCGCATCGAAGCCTGCCGGGGCTGACCTCACGGCACGCACGCGTACGTCGGTCGACAGCTTCCCGTTGAGCCGCCTCGCGAGCCAGGCAAGGTCCCCGCCGACGGCAGCGAGACGGGACCTGTCGACGTCCAGGTGGCACACCTGGCCACGCGCATGCACGCCCGCATCGGTGCGACCAGCCACGGTCAGTCGTGCGGACTCGACGCGCAACACCGTCGCGAGCGCAGCCTCGAGGGTCCCCTGGACTGTCCGGCGACCAGGCTGATCGGCCCAGCCGGAGAAGTCGGTGCCGTCATACGAGACATCGATGCGTATCCGCACCGCATCCGCTGCGTGCTCCGACGTCTCCATGGCGCCATTGTCTCGTGCAATGCTCACCGAGCCGATTGCGATGACCGAGCGTCCTACTTCGAGCCCGCGTCCTTGTCTGCCTCGGGCCTGGCGTCGGGCTGGTCGACCGTCTCACCGGCAGGCTGCTGGTCGGCGACTGCCTCCTGAGCCTCGACCTGCTCCGTCTCAGCCTCGGACGACGCGCTCGAGTCACCCGGCCCATCAGCGCTGACAGCGCTGTCCGAGGTCGACTCGGTCGACTCGATCGACGTAGCATCGGTGTCGGTCTTGTCAGCCGCGACAGCGGTCGTGTCGCTGGACTTCTTCGTTGCCGGTGTCGCAGAGCTGCCCTTGCTGGACTTCCACTTGGGCGTGAACTCCGCCTCGACGAGCTCGATCACAGCCATCGGCGCGTTGTCACCCTTGCGCGGGCCAAGCTTCGTGATGCGGGTGTAGCCGCCGGGTCGGTCGGCATACCGTGGGCCGAGCTCGGTGAACATCACATGGATCACGGTCTTGTCGCGGATCACCGACGCCACCTGGCGACGGTTGTGCAGGTCACCACGCTTTGCCTTGGTGATCAGCCGCTCGGCGTAGGGCCGCAGGACGCGAGCCTTCGCCTCGGTCGTGGTGATCTTTCCGTGCTCGAACAGGCTGGTGGCGAGGTTCGCCAAGATGGCCTTCTGGTGCGCCGGGCTGCCGCCGAGACGGGGACCCTTCTTCGGCTTTGGCATGTCTTCTCCTTCTTCCGAGCCGTGTCAGGTACTCGAATAGTTCGTGCTTGTGCTGTCTGGACTTCGTGTTGCCTAGCTTCGGCCACGCGGATCGCTTGCTCGAAGCCTCGAACGAGACCACCGGAGCTGCACTCGGCGGGGCGAGGGCGACGAGGACTCGCAGCGCCGTCAAAGAGCGAAGCGAAGGCGCAAGAGCCCGTCGGACTCACCCGCCCAGGGTCCAGCTATTCAGTTAGTACTTTTCGTCTTCGACGCTGTCAATACTGTTCGTCTTCGACAAAGCTCGCGTCGTCGTCGTCATAGCTGTCGATGACCGAGCTGGGGTCGAAACCTGGTGCACTGTCCTTGAGGGACAACGCCATCTCGG
>JACDHG010000165.1 GCA_013821195.1 Propionibacteriales bacterium | reverse complement strand
CGCGGGGACGGCTTCGGTCGTCGCCGCCGTCGCGATGAGCGCTTTGGTTGCGGTCACGACCGGAGCTCTGCGCCTTGTCGTCACGGTTGCTGTCGGGACCGCGGGTGTCGCGGCGGTCAGTCGCCGGGGGAACAACGGCCCCGCTCGAGGACTGACCGTTGGAGCTGTCGCTCGGAGCGTCGGCGCGGCCGGACTGGGGGGCTCCCCCACCGGACTGCGCAGCGGAGATCGCCTCGACGAGAGCGCTCTTGCGCATCCCCGTCGTCGCTTTGACCCCGAGGCTGCCGGCGAGCTGCTTCAGCTCCGGCAGCAGCATCGAGCTGAGGCCACCTGACTTCTTACGGGTCGAGGCCTCGGCTGGCGCCTCGACTACTGGGGTGGCTTCGGAGGTTTGTGTCACGTGAGGTCCTTCCCACGTCTGGTGCGCAAATTTTCGACATGCGCCAATGATGGAGATGAATGTCCTGCGAGGAGCGGGATGCGCCCGACTCGATGCATCGGGTAGGAACGCGGGCCAGGATCCGGGAAGGATGCGCTGAACGACGGTCGCGCCTCACTGGGGGAAACACCGCTCCGGGGAACTGGTGCATCTAGACAGTAACACTATTCGGTGCCTCACTGTCCCTGTACCCGACCCAACGCCTCTGCGGCGGGTCGCATTCCGCAGCGCGGTCGCAGCCGAGGCGCACCTGATGTCGCCCTGGTGTTGCGCGCCGCGAGTGTCCTTGTCCCTGCGATACGCGGCCCTACCCGGCGGGTGACTCCGGAACGGTGCGGGCTCCGTCCGCGTCGATCGCGACATCCACGGCACGCCAACCCGGCCGCTTCCAACGCGCCGCATCGACGGGCCCCGACGCCGTACCGAACGCAAGGATGCTTGGCCCGGCGCCCGACACGACCGCCGCGACTCCGGCCTCTCTCATCGCGTCCAGCAGGGCGAGCGTCTGCGGCATCGCGGGCCGTCGATGGTCCTGGTGGAGACGGTCCTCGGTTGCTGGGAGCAGGAGATCCGGTCGCTGCGTCAGTGCGGCCACCAGTAGCCCCGCGCGCGCCGAGTTCGCACTCGCGTCACGGTGCTTCACCTCGATGGGGAGGAGTCTCCTTGCCCTCTTGGTCGACAGTGTCGTGGTCGGCGCCAACACAGTGCAACGGATCTCGTCGTGGACATCCAGCCGAAGAGCTCGGGCGCGGTGTCCCTCGGTCCAGGCGAGGGTGAAACCGCCGAGGAGACAGGCGGCAACATTGTCTGGATGCCCTTCGAGCCGACTGGCGAGGTCGAGCGCCTGACCGGTCTCCAGCTCTCGGTCGGCGAGCCGCTCGGCAAGCCTGATACCTGACACGATCGCCGCTGCGGAGGAGCCAAGCCCGCGACCCTGCGGTATGACGTTCACGCAGTGCAGTGACAACCCTGGTTGCGTCACCTCAAGCTGGGTGAAGGTCGCCCGCATGGACTTCACGACGAGGTGCGACTCGTCTCGAGGAAGCGAGTCCGCACCCTCGCCGGTGATCTCCACCCGAAGACCTCGGCCGGTGATGGTCGCAGCCACTCGGTCACGCACGGCCAGGCAGAGACCGAAACTGTCGAAGCCGGGGCCGACGTTCGCGCTGGTCGCAGGCGACGTGACCTGGGCGCTCACGCCGATGCGGTCACGCATCGATCAACCCCGCCGCCACGGCGGCTTGGTGCGGATCGACGTCGACCACCGTCTCGGCGAGCCCACCACGGCCGTCGAGTGCGGTGTCGATGTCCTTGAGCCCATGGCCGGTCACGGTGATGACCACAACCAGCCCGGCATCGACGGCTCCAGACGCCGACAGCGACAAGAAGCCTGCCACTCCCGCGGCGGAGGCGGGCTCGACGAAGACGCCCTCGCGAGCGGCCAGATCAGCCTGGGCGCGCAGGATCTCGAGGTCACTCACCGCCTCGATCAGGCCGTCCGACTCGTCCCGGGCCGTCTCGGCGAGCAGCCACGACGCAGGGTTTCCGACCCGGATCGCGGTTGCCACCGTCTCGGGCTCCACGACCACCCGGCCCTGAACGATCGGCGCGGCGCCCGCAGCCTGGAAGCCCCACATGGCCGGCGTCGTCGAGCAGCGACCGGCCGCGGCATACTCGCGATATCCCTTCCAGTAGGCCGCGATGTTGCCAGCGTTCCCGACCGGCAGAACGTGCAGGTCAGGGGCATCATCGAGGGCATCCACGACCTCGAAAGCCGCCGTCTTCTGCCCCTCGATGCGGACCGGGTTGACGCTGTTGACGAGTGCCACGGGGTAATTCCTCGAGAGCTCGCAAGCCAGCTGGAGGCACTGGTCGAAGCCGCCGCGAACCGCGATGATGTGCGCGCCGTGCATCACTGCCTGGGCCATCTTCCCGCGCGCGATCCTGCCTTCCGGGACCAGCACGATCGGCCTGATCCCGGCTCTGCTCGCATACGCCGCCATGCTCGCGGAGGTGTTGCCGGTCGATGCGCACACGGCTGCCTCCGCCCCCTGCTCGGCCGCCAGCGACATCGCCACCGTCATCCCGCGATCCTTGAACGACCCGGTCGGGTTGTCGCCCTCCACCTTGAGCAGCACCGTGCAGCGCGAGACCTCCGACAGCCAGCCCGCCTCCACCAGCGGGGTACCGCCCTCACGCAAGGTGATGACGGGAGTCTCGTCCGAGACAGGAAGCCAGTCGCGGTACTCGGCGATGACGCCGCCCCACTGGTGGGCGCCGCTGTCGGGGCTCAATCGGACACCCCTTCCACCCGCATCACGGACGTCACGACCCGGACGCTCGGCATCGTGGTCAACGCGTCGACCGTGGCGGCGAGCGCCGAGTCGGGCGCGGCGTGGGTGACCACGACGAGCCTCGCCTCGTCACCGCGGCCGACCTGGCGCACGGTCTGGATCGAGATGTCCTCCCGCGCGAACATCTCCGCGACCGAGGCCAGTACTCCGGGCTTGTCGTCGACATCGATCGCCACGTGGTACCTCGTCACGGTGTCGCCCATGGCGGCGATCACGCAGTCGGCGTACGTCGACTCGCCCGCACCGGTGATGTTGCTGAGCCGGTTGCGGGCAACGGTGACCAGGTCGCCGAGGACGGCACTGGCGGTCGGGGCTCCACCGGCGCCGGGACCGTAGAACATCAGCTGCCCAGCTGCGTCGCTCTCGACGAAGACGGCGTTGTAGGCCCCGCGGACACTGGCGAGCGGATGCGAGCGCGGGATCATGGCAGGGTGGACGCGGGCCGAGACGCGGGTGACAGCGTTGCCCTCCTCGCTCTCGCAGATCGCCAGCAGCTTGACCACCGAGCCCAGCTGTTGCGCAGAGACGATGTCGCTCGCGCTGACCTCGGTGATCCCCTCGCGATGGACGTCGGCCACGGTGACGCGGGTGTGGAAGGCCAGGCTGGCCAAGATGGCGGCCTTGGCTGCTGCGTCGAACCCTTCCACGTCCGCCGTCGGGTCGGCCTCAGCGTACCCGAGTGCCTGGGCTGACTCGAGAGCCTCGTCGAACCCGAGACCTGACGAGTCCATCTGGTCGAGGACGTAGTTGGTGGTGCCGTTGACGATCCCGAGTACGCGGCGCACCTTGTCTCCGGCCAGGGACTCACGCAGCGGGCGAATGATCGGGATCGCGCCGGCCACCGCCGCCTCGAAATAGATGTCGCGGGAGGCCGCCGCGGCGGCTTCGTAGAGGGTCGGGCCGTCAGCCGCGAGCAGAGCCTTGTTGGCGGTGACCACCGAGGCCCCGGCGGAGAGGGCTGCCAGGATCAACGACCGCGCCGGCTCGATCCCTCCGATGACCTCGATCACGACGTCGATGTCGCCGCGGGTGACGAGCCCGTGAGCGTCGGTCGTGAGGAGGTCGACTGGGATGTCGGCGTCGCGGGCGCGTTCCGGCCTGCGTACGGCGATGCCTGCGAGCTCGATGGGAGCCCCGACCCTGGCTCCGAGGTCCGCCGTCTGCTCCCCCAGCAGCCGAGCCACCTGGCTACCGACAGAACCGCAACCGAGCAGTGCCACCCGCAACGGCCTATTCACGGGTGGAGGCATGCGCAGGCACCTTTGGTCGACGGAGTCGTGCCAAGTGTGTCATGCGGGGCACCGGTGTCATCCCACCTCGAGACGCAGGAGATCCTCCTCGGTCTCCCGGCGTACGACGACGCGAGCCTCGCCCTGCCGCACCGCCACGACCGGGGCCCTGGGGACGTGGTTGTAGGTGGTGGCGAGGGACCGACAGTAGGCGCCGGTGGCGGGGACCGCGACGAGGTCACCCGGCTCGACGTCGCCAGGAAGGAACTCGTCCATGACCACGATGTCACCCGACTCGCAGTGCTTGCCGACGACCCGGGACAGCACGGGGGGGACGGCGGAGCGCCGGGAGGCGAGCGTGCACGAGAAGTGCGCGTCGTACAGGGCAGTCCGGATGTTGTCACTCATGCCACCGTCGACGGAGATGTAGACGCGGGAGGCTCCGGCATCGAGGTTGACGGTCTTCACGGTCCCTACCTCGTAGAGAGTGAACGTGGACGGGCCTGCGATGGCGCGGCCTGGCTCGATCGAGAGGTGGGGGACGTCGATGCCCAGGGCTCGACACTCGTGCTCGACGATCCGCTGCATCTCGACGGCCAACGTCGCCGGTGATGCCGGGTCGTCCTGGGTGGTGTAGGCGATGCCGAACCCACCACCGAGGTCGAGCTCCGTCAGCGGCACACCACCCTCCAGCCCCCGGGCGAACAGTGCGAGCACGCGCCGGGCTGCGATCTCGAAACCTGAGGTGTCGAAGATCTGGGACCCGATGTGTGAGTGCAGACCGGTGAGCTCGAGAGAGTCGTGGCAGGCGATCGCCTGCATCGCCTCCTCGGCCCGTCCGTCCGCGAGCGACAGCCCGAACTTCTGGTCCTCGTGGGCCGTCGCGATGTACTCGTGGGTGTGCGCCTCGACCCCTGCTGTCACGCGCAGCAGCACCTGCTGCCGGACCCCCCCGTCGGCCGCGACCTGAGCGAGCCGGTCGATCTCGGTGAGAGAGTCGACGACGATGCGCCCGACCCCGGCCTCGACGGCCCGCTCCAGCTCCGCGCAGCTCTTATTGTTGCCGTGGAAGCCGATCCGAGCTGGGTCGAAGCCGGCCCGGAGTGCCACCGCGAGCTCGCCCCCGGTGCACACGTCGAGGCTCAGGCCCTCCGCTGCGATCCATCGCACGCTCGCCAGCGACAAGAACGCCTTCCCTGCGTAGTAGACGTCGCATCCGGCGAATGCCTGCTTGAAATCTCGCGCGCGCTGGCGGAAGTCGTCCTCGTCAACGATGTATGCCGGCGTACCGAACTCGGCGGCGAGCTCAGCGACCGAGACGCCTGCGACGAGGAGCACACCCGCGTCCGACTTCGTGACGTGTCGGGGCCACAGATGTGTCACCAGCGAGTTCGGGTCGTCGGGCGGTCTCAGCCAGGAGGGACCGCGACCACCAGCCTCCGCGTGGAGTGCACCTGCCTCGTGCGCCCGCATTACATCCGCTCCGGCGCGGAGACGCCGAGAAGGTCCAACCCCCGAGCGACGACGGTCTTGGTGGCCTCGACGAGGAGTAGCCGGGCCCGATGCAGGTCGGTTGGCCGCTCGTCGCCCTGCGGCAGCACGCGGCAGGAGTCGTAGAACTTGTGGAATGTCGAGGCGGTGTCCTCGAGGTAGCGCGCGACCCCGTGCGGCTCGCGAAGCTGCGCGGCCCTGGCAACCACCCGTGGGTACTCGGCCAGCGCCCGAAGCAGCGTGCCCTCACGCTCGTCGGCCAGCAGTGCTGGGTCGAAGGTGTGCACATCCAGGACGAGTCCGAGGTCGGCGGCGTTGCGCACGATCGACGACAGGCGCGCGTGGGCGTACTGGACGTAGAAGACCGGGTTGTCGCTGGCCCGCCGCGTGATCTCCTCGACGTCGAGTGTCAGCGGTGAGTCCGCCGGGTATCGCGTCAACGTGTAACGAAGCGAGTCGACCCCGATGAGCTCGACAAGCTCGTCGAGCGTCACTAGTGTCCC
>JACDHG010000164.1 GCA_013821195.1 Propionibacteriales bacterium | reverse complement strand
ACAGAATTATCCTGGCGAGGAACAGGCGTTTTGTCCGCCGGTGCGCACTTGTGAGGCTCGGGTCGAACTACGTTACATAGTTTGGGCGCGCCGTCCACCCGAGGTGCTGTGGCGAGCGATCGGGACTGAGTGCCTCTCAGCAGACGATCCAGACATCCCCCGGCCCACCGTCACCCCCGACCTCGTGCTGCGCGAAGTCCGCCGCATCGGCCTGCCCGCGCTCCGGATCCAGGTCCAGCCCGCCGATGCCACGCTCGTCAACTTCGACACGATCTTCTACGCCGAGCCCCAACCGTTCGCCCGGACCGTACAGCTGCTGGGCTACAACGTGGACGTGGAGGCGACTCCCGCGACCTACGGCTGGTCCTTCGGTGACGGGCAGGGCGCCACCACGGACGGTCCGGGCGCCCCGTACCCGGCGAAGGACATCGTGCACTCCTACACCGACGCCGATGTCGTCGCGCAGCCCAGCGTCGATGTCACGTACGAGAGCACCGTGTCGCGGCTCAACGATGAGTCCCGGTCCAGCAGGCAGGGAGCAGCACCCCATGAAGGTCGGCGTGCCGAAGGAAGTCAAGAACCACGAGTACCGCGTGGCCATCACCCCATCCGGCGTGCACGAGTTGACCGTGCGCGGTCACGAGGTGCTCGTGGAGCAGGACGCGGGGCTCGGCTCGTCCATCCCCGACGGCGACTACGTCACCGCCGGTGCCAGCATCGTGCCGACCGCCGACGACGTGTGGGCGACCGCTGACCTGATCCTGAAGGTCAAGGAGCCGATCCCGAGTGAGTACGACCGCATGCGTGACGGACAGACGCTCTTCACCTACCTCCACCTCGCCGCCTCGCGCGAGTGCACCGACGCGCTGACCTCACGCGGCGTCACCGGGATCGCGTACGAGACGGTCCAGACCCCGGACGGGACGACTCCGCTGCTGGCGCCGATGAGCGAGGTCGCCGGCCGGCTCGCGCCGCAGGCCGGGGCGTACCACCTGATGCGCCAGGGCGGCGGGCGCGGTGTGCTGATGGGCGGCGTGTCCGGTGTGTACGCGGCGAAGGTCGTGGTGATCGGCGCGGGTGTCTCCGGCATGAACGCCGCTGCCATCGCCTTGGGGATGCAGGCGGAGGTGCTGCTGCTCGACCGCAACGTCGAGCGGCTGCGCGAGGCCGACCGGATCTACCAGGGGCACCTGCAGACCGTCGCCTCCAACAGCTACGAGGTCGAGCGTGCCGTGCTGGACGCCGACCTGGTGATCGGTGCGGTGCTCGTGCCCGGGGCGAAGGCGCCGACGCTGATCTCCAACGACCTGGTCGAGCGGATGAAGCCGGGCAGTGTGCTCGTCGACATCTCGATCGACCAAGGTGGTTGCTTCGAGGACTCGCACCCGACGACGCACGCCGAGCCGACGTACGCCGTGCACGACTCGATCTTCTATTGCGTGGCCAACATGCCCGGCGCGGTGCCGCACACCAGCACGTACGCGCTCACCAACGTGACGATCCCGTACGCGGTGGCGCTGGCTGACAAGGGCTGGCGCACGGCCCTGCGCGACGACAGCAGCCTGGCGTTGGGTCTGAACACGCACGCAGGCAGCGTCACGAACCGGCCGGTCGCCGAAGCGCTGGGCACCGAACATCTCAGTCTCGACGAGGTCCTGGCCTGAGTACGCCCGGCACAGCCGCACGGTCCTACCTCGACCACCTCAACGTCGAGCGGGGCCTGGCTCACAACACGCTCACCTCCTACCGGCGCGACCTGCAGCGCTACGTCGACTTCCTCGGCCGCCTCGGGCGCGAGCAGTTGCGCGACGTCACCGAGGCCGATGTCGCGGCGTTCCTCGGCTACCTGCGCGAAGGCGACGAGCAGCACCCCGCGCTCTCCTCGGGCAGCGCAGGGCGCGCCGTGGTGGCGGTGCGCGGCTTGCACAAGTTCGCGCTCCGCGAGCGCCTCGTCATTCAGGACGTGGCCGCACCCGTACGACCGCCGTCCCCGCCCAAGCGGCTGCCGAAGGCACTGAGCGTGACCGAGGTGGAGGCGCTTCTGACGGCATCCGGGTCGGCCGGCACCGCGCTGGCCGTACGCGACAGGGCGCTGCTGGAGCTGCTCTACGGCACCGGTGCGCGGATCTCCGAGGCGACCGGTCTCGACGTCGACGACGTGGATCTGGAGGACCGGGCTGTGCTGCTGTCGGGCAAGGGCGGCAAGCAGCGTCTGGTGCCCGTGGGATCTTTCGCCGTCGACGCCGTCCGGATCTACCTCACCGGTGCGCGAGCAGACCTGGTGAGCACCGGGACGCCGGCGCTGTTCCTCAACGCCCGCGGGGGCCGGCTGTCGCGGCAGAGCGCGTGGGCCGTGCTGGTCCGCAGCGCCGAGCGCGCCGGCCTGAGGAAGGAGGTCTCCCCGCACACGCTGCGGCACTCCTTCGCCACCCACCTGCTGGACGGAGGTGCGGACGTACGCGTGGTCCAGGAGCTCCTCGGGCATGCGTCGGTGACCACCACGCAGATCTACACGTTGGTCACCGTGGACAAGTTGCGCGAGGTGTACGCCACGGCACACCCACGGGCGCTTGGCTGAGCGAGATCGATTTCAAGCGCCCGTGACTGGGTTGGCGCCTGGCGAAGAGGTGATGACGAGTTTGGCGCGCACCTGCCGTGCCTGTGGAGGCGCGTCGTGGACGCCGATATGGACGGCCTTGCGCTGCCTGTTCTGGAAGCGATGACTTGTTGACCTCTCGTCCCGGGCCGTCCCGATGCGTCCTGCGGTCGGGATCGTCGCGAGGATCAGCGACGCCGAGATGCGACCCGGGCGGTCCTGCCGGCGCTACTGGGTTTCACCAGCGAGAGCCGGTGGCTGCGAGGTCTTGCAGCCTCGAACCCGCGTGGCTAGCCTCGGACAGGTGTCTCGGCGCGCCGCCCGGCTGCACCACGCGGAGATTCGGATGCCGACCAGCTCACAGATGCCGATCGGAAGCGCTTCCGGCCAGGCTGCGCAGCGGTAGAGACCGACCGATGGATGCTCGGGAGTACGCCGCGCGAGTGGCCAGTTACGTCCCGCCAGCCACCCCGACGCTCGCCCCACTGCTCCAGGCGGCCGAGGACCTCGATGCGGCCATCGCCGCCGCAGATGCCCAGATCGACGCTGCCCGCCAGCAGTTCCAGCAGGCGTTCGACAACATCAGGGCAGCGCTCAAGCAGGCGATCCTCGACGCCGTCCCGCTGGAGGAGATCCGCGGCGCCCTGGGCGAACTCACCGTGGAACGGTCGCTGAAGCTCGAGGCGACGCTCGGGCCGCTGTACGTCGCCGCGACCTCGCCGCCGGTGCAGCTCAGGGACCCCCGTGACGGGTCGCTGATCACGCTCGGGCCGCTGCCTCCCGATGCGTTCACGGCCCGACTCGACGCTGGGCCCCTGCGCGGCGGCGGCACCCTCGTGCACCTGCCGGACGGCGTCAGCGGCCTGCTCACCGCCAATGTCGGTGTCGCGGAGGTCGCTGCCCTGGCCAGCATCCGCAAGCTCGGCAACGGCCCCTCGTTCCTGGCAGTCCTCTCGGCCGGGTTCACTCCCGGGCTGCAGGTCGGGTTCGGCTTCCAGATCAACAGGGTCGGCGGCGTGATCGGGATCGAGCGCCGCCTCGACGCGGACATCCTGGCGCGGCGGCTAGGCGACGGGAGCGCCACGGCTGTGCTGTTCCCCCTCGACATCGCCAAGAACGGCCGCGCCGTGCTGGACGCCGCGGAGGGGCTGTTCCCGCCCGAGCCCGGATCGGCGGTCGCCGGTCCGACGTTCCGGTTCGCCTGGCTCGAGGTCGCAGGCAAAGGCTTCGCCTCGGTCGACCTCGGCGTCCTCCTCGAGCTGCCGGGTCCGCGAAAGATCGCTCTGGTCGGCGTGCTCAAGGCCGGCATCGACCCCGTTGTCCGGCTGCGCGCCGACTTCGCCGGCGTCATCGACTTCGCCCAGCAGCGCGCGACGGTCGACGCCACGCTCGTCGACAGCGGCGCCCTCGGCATCTTCCGTATCTACGGGGACCTCGCGTTCGCCAGTTCGTGGGGTCCGGCCTCCTACACGGTGCTCTCACTGGGCGGCTTCTATCCCGGCTTCCGTCCCGAGCCCGCACAGATCCGGCCGCTCAGCCGGCTCGGCATGGCCCCGGAGGTCGCCCTCCCGGGATTCCGGATGCGCGCGGAGGGCTACCTGGCGGCCACCTCCAACACCCTGCAGATCGGTGGTCGCCTCGACGTCGGGGTCGACGCCGGCATCGCGTCGATCTCCGGCTTCCTGGGTGTCGACGCCCTCGTGCAGTTCACGCCGTTCCACATCAATGCCCAGATCGCGGCCGGTCTGGACGTCCGGTTCCTCGGACAGACCTTCTGCGGTGTGTCCTTCCACGGCACCCTCGACGGGCCGGGGCCGGTCACCCTCGCCGGGCGGCTGAGCGTGGAGACGTTCTTCAAGGACTTCGACTTCGACAAGACCTTCGTGATCGGCAGCCCGGCACCCCGCGAGGAGATCTCCGACTCGCGCGCGCTGGAGGCGGTCCGGCTCCAGGCCGTGCCCGACAACCTCACGGCGCTCGGTGGGGCTGACCGGCTGGTGACGCTCGCGCCGCTCGACCGCACCGGCAAGTACGCAGTGGTGGCCCCCCTCGGTGGTGTCGAGTGGCGACAGCACGCCGTACCTCTCGACACCCCGATCGACCGCGTCGCCGGTGTCCCCGTCGGATCCGTGCAGACCGTGACCGCCCGGGCCACACAGCCGCAGCTGACCAGCCAACAGGTCAAGGACCGGTTCGCTCCCGGCTCCTTCATCACCCTCACCGCGGCGGAGTCCCTCAACGGCCCGACGTACGACGAGCTGCCCGCGGGCCTGCAACTGCACGGTGCCACCGTGCCTGGTGCCAAGCAGCCGCGAGGCCCGGCGGTGACGGTGCTCCGCAAGGTACGCGGCGAAGAAGAGCTGACCTCTGGTCCGGCACAGGGCACCTTGCTGTTCGCCGGCGCCCTGCTCGCCATGGTCGCGGAGCGGGACCGCGCCGCTGCCGTCCACAGCAGTCAGGTCGCGGTCGACGTGGCGCCGTCGCGGTGGGTCACTACCGGCGGCGGCTCCCACGACAGCGCGACGCAGGCCATGCAGGCCGCCCGGCTGGGCGGCGGGGTCGCGCTCGCCGCGGCCGACGCTGCCCGGCCAGTCACCTTGGAAGGCTTCTGAGATGGCCGAGGCCTTCCTCTCCTGGCGCCGCCCCGCTCTGAGCACCCTCATCCCGGCGAACCCGCCGCAGCTCGACGGCCGGATCACCGCCGACTTCCCGCTCGCCCTCAACGACGGCGGCGCCGCCGTTCCGTTCGTCCTCACCGGCCCCCAGGACGTGCTGCAGATCAACCCCCAAGCCGTCGTCACACGCCGTCCGACGCCAGGCTCGGTCAACGTCGAGATCACCCACGCTCCGTACGCCGAGCTCGCCGAAGCCGACCTGCCCTGGCGCTACTCCCCCCGACCCAACACGCCAGCGGGCATCCAACCGTGGGTGGTCCTGATCGTCGGCGAGACCGGGCGCGAGCTCACCGTCGCCAGCGGCCAGGTGGTGGCCGCCGGTCAGCTGCTCGACGAACACAACCTCGACATGGCTGCGGCGTGGGCGCACGTCCACCAGATCCCCGGCCACTCCGACATCGCCCGCATCCTCGCGTCCCGCGTCGTCGTCGACGCCGCCGGCACCACCGTGAGCGCCCTTCGCCAGGACACCGACTACACCGTCGCCCTGGTGCCGGCCTGGCTCGCCGGTGCGAAACCAACGGATCCTCCCGAGCGCGCGTGGCGGGCCACCGGCAACGCCACGAAGCGCTTGCCGTGCTTCGACAGCTGGTCCTTCCGGACCACCGCCGAGGACGACGACTTCAAGAGGATCGCCGAACGGCTCAACCCGCTCACCGCTGCCGAGGAGGCCGCGCTCGCCGCCGTGAAGGTCGGCCTGGCCGCCCTCGCACTGGGCCCGGTCGGCCCCGGCCGCCTCACGATGGGCGGTGCGAT
>JACDHG010000163.1 GCA_013821195.1 Propionibacteriales bacterium | reverse complement strand
ACCCACGGCAGGGCCGTCAGGTCGGACGCCGTACCGGTCACCAGATCGGCGAGGGTGCGACCGGCCAGGTTCGTCGTCGTCAACCCATCGCCGACGTACCCGCCGGCCCAACCGATGCGAGTGACTAGGTCGAGGCCAACAGACGCCATCCAGTCGCGCGCGATCCCGAGCGGACCGCCCCAGGCGTGCGTGAACCGCGCCCCGGCCGTGGCGGGGAACAGCTCGGCAAGCGTCTCCTGCAGCTTGGCGAAGACCCGCGGCACCCGGTCGAACCCCGGCTCCACCGCCGAGCCGAGGTGGTACGGCGCGCCGCGCCCGCCGAACACGAGCCGATCGTCGGCGGTGCGCTGGCCGTAGACGATGAGGTTGCGATAGTCCGAGAACGTCGGTGCGTCCTCCAAGCCGATCTCGTCGTACACCGACGCGGGCAGGGGTTCGGTCGCCACGATGAGGGAGTAGACGGGGATGACGGAGGTGGGTGCTCCGGGCAGCGTCGGCGAGTAGCCCTCGGTGGCGACCACGACGTACGACGCCCGGAGTGTGCCGTGCTCGGTGGTGACACGGCCTGGTGCGATGCGGGTCGCGGCGGTGTGCTCGTAGATCGTGACGCCCAGCCGTTCGACTGCCTGGGCGAGACCACGGACAAGCCGGCCGGGATGGACCCGGGCACAGTGCGGGGTGTACGTCGCACCCAGCACACCTGTCGCGCGAGCGTGTTTGTCGGTCTCGGCGGTGTCGAGCAGCCGCAGGTCGTCCTCGGTCTGGCCCCAAGCGTGTGCCTCGGCCACCTCGGCGCGGGCACGCTCGAGCTGGCTGGGCGAACGCGCGAAGACGAGGGTGCCACCGCGTCGGAAGTCGCAGTCGATCGCCTCGGTGGTGATGACGTCCTCGACCTCGCCGATGCTGGCGCGCATGGCCGCACCGAGTCTCAGGGCAGCATCCCGCGACGACCCCTTCAGCTGGGAGAGCCGGCGCAGCGAGGTGGGGAAGAGGGCGGAGAGCCAGCCGCCGTTTCGACCTGACGCACCGAAGCCCACCAGGTCCTTCTCCACCACGGCGACGCGCAGGGACGGGTCACCGAGTGCGAGGTAGTAAGCGGTCCACAACCCGGTGAGCCCGCCGCCCACGATTGCCACGTCGACGTCGTCAGGGCCGGGCAGTGGTGGGCGAAGGTTCAGTGGGCCCGAGGTCTCGTGCCAGAGCGACAGGTCGCCGTAGGTCACCTGACTCCCCACGAGTAGGTCTGCTTGTGCAGCTTCAGGTAGACGAAGGACTCGGTGCTGCGGACGCCGTCGACGGCCCGGATGCGTTTGGACAGCAGCTCGAGCAGGTGGTCGTCGCTCTCACAGACTGCCTCGACCAGCAGGTCGAACGAGCCGGCCGTGATGATGACGTAGTCGACCTCGGGCATCTCGGCGAGCTGCTCGGCGATGGGTTCGAGGTCACCCTCGGTGCGGATCCCGATCATGGCCTGCCGGGCGAAACCCAGCTGGAGCGGATCGGTGACGGCGACGATCTGCATCACGCCGTTGTCGATCAGCCGCTGCACGCGTTGACGGACCGCGGCCTCGGAGAGCCCCACGGCCTTGCCGATGGCGGCGTACGACATCCGGCCGTCGAGCTGCAGCTGTTCGATGATCCGCTTCGACACGTCGTCGAGGGCCGGCGGCGAGGTGCCGTTGCGATTGACCACGCGCCTCATCCTGGTGGGATACCGAGGTGATTGCAAGCGTTCAAGGCCAGGATCCGTCGTCATCGATCACAATCTCGACGGATTCCCTTGTCGAGTCGGGCATTACACTGACAGGATCGCAGCGTTCGCAATGTCACACCTTGGAGGTTGTACCCATGCCTGACCCACGTGAGCGCCGTCACCTCAGTCGCCGGGGCTTTGTCCAAGGAGCGTCGTTGTCGGCGTTTGCGCTAGGCGGCTCCGGCCTGCTGTCAGCGTGCGGCACCAGCGGCGCGAAGGTAGACCAGGACGAGTGCAGGAGCACCGACAAGAGCGACAGCGAGCAGCAGCTCGCCTTCTCGAACTGGCCGCTCTACATCGACCCGATCAAGGCGAAGAACACGTCGACCCTCGAGGCGTTCGAGCAGGAGACGGGGATCACCGTGGACTACACCGCGGATGTCAACGACAACGACGGCTTCTACGCCAAGGTGGCGCCTCAGCTCAGCGAGTGCAAGTCCACCGGCCGCGATGCCTTCGCGTTGACCGACTGGATGGCCGCGCGGATGATCGACCTCGGGTGGATCCAGGAGCTCGACCACGACAACATGCCCAACGTCGACGCCAACCTGCTCGACTGGTTCAAGACCCCTGCCTGGGATCCCGACCGCAAGTACAGCGTGCCGTGGCAGGCGGGCATGACGGGGATCTGCTACAACTCCAAGCTGGTGGACCCGGTCGAGAGCTTCGAGGACTTGCTGACTCGGCCCGACCTCAAGGGCAAGGTCACCGTGCTCAGCGAGATGCGCGACACGATGATCTTCATGCTGCTGCTGCAGGGCGCCGACCCGGAGGACTTCACGAGCCAGGAGTACTCCGCGGCGATCGGTGAGCTCAAGAGCGCCGTCGACAGCGGCCAGATCCGCCGCTTCACCGGCAACGACTACATCGACGACCTCAAGTCGGGGAACGTCGTCGCGTGCGAGTCCTGGAGCGGCGACGTCTCGCAGCTCGGTGGTGACAACTTCAAGTGGGTCAAGCCGAGCGAGGGCTTCGCGGTGTGGGCCGACAACATGATGGTTCCGAACCTCGCGACCCACAAGGCGAACGTCGAGAAGCTGATCGACTTCTACTACCAGCCCAAGGTGGCAGCGCAGCTTGCCGCCTGGAACTACTACGTGTGCCCAGTGCGAGATGCGGCGGATCACATGGCCGAGTTCGACAAGTCCGCCGTCGACAACCCGCTCATCTTCCCTGACGAGCAGGAGCTCGATGCGGGGATTGACTTCATGCCCCTCGACAGCGGGCAGGACAAGGAGTACCAGCAGCAGTTCAACGAAGTGCAAAGCGGTTAGCGCTCATGACAGCTGGACCCGGATCGGGCGCGGTGGCCGGTGACCGCGACCTGAAGCTGAGTCGTGTCACCAAGCGTTTCGGGGATTTCGTGGCTGTGGACGACCTCACTCTGACTGTCCCTGAGGGTTCGTTCTTCGCCTTGCTCGGACCCTCGGGTTGCGGCAAGACCACGACGCTGCGGATGGTGGCAGGTCTCGAGGAGCCGACGGCGGGCAGGGTGTCGATCGGCGACCAGGACATCACGGGGTTACGCCCCTACAAACGCCCCGTCAACACCGTCTTCCAGTCCTACGCGCTCTTCCCCCACCTGGCGGTCTTCGAGAACGTCGCGTTCGGCCTGCGCCGCCGTGGAGTGAGGGGCGTCGAGGAGAGAACCGAGCAGATGCTGGAGCTGGTGGAGCTGCGCGAGTACGCCGGCCGCAGGCCAGCCCAGCTGTCCGGCGGCCAGCAGCAGCGGGTCGCTCTTGCTCGGGCGCTGATCAACGAACCACGGGTCCTGCTGCTCGACGAGCCACTCGGGGCACTCGACCTCAAGCTGCGACGCCAGATGCAGATCGAGCTGAAGCGGATCCAAACCGAGATCGAGACCACGTTCGTGCACGTCACGCACGACCAGGAGGAGGCCATGACCATGGCCGACACCATCGCGGTCATGAATCGAGGCGTCATCGAGCAGCTGGGTGCTCCGGCTGAGCTCTACGAGAACCCGCTGACGACGTTCGTCGCCAACTTCCTCGGGCAGTCGAACCTCATCATGACCGAGGTGATCGACCCCTCCGGCCACACGGTTGTCGTTGACTGCCACGGACAGAAGGTCGCAGTGGTGGCGTCGCGCTGCCACACCCAGCAGGGCAGAGGCTGGCTCGGCGTACGCCCCGAGAAGATCTCCGCCAGTGCGGCCGGTTGCGAGGACCACGCTGACGTCAACGTGCTGACGGGAGGTGTTGTCAGTGACGTGAGCTTCGTCGGTGTCAGCACCCAGTACCTCGTCCGGATGCCCTGGGGTCAGGAGCTGATGGTGTTCGAGCAGAACACCGGGACGCGGTCGCCGCTGACAAACGGGGACCAGGTCGACCTCGCCTGGTCCCGCGACCATGCGTTCCTCCTCGACGCCGAGCAGGACGCCCAGGCCGGAGTGGTGCGCGAGGACGGTTCGTGAGCCAGCGCCCGGCGCCGGTCGTCGACGGTGAGACCGCGCGGCGCCGTGGCTACGGGTGGCTGCTGCTCGTGCCCGGAATGCTCTGGCTGGTCGTCTTCTTCCTGATCCCGACAGTGCAGCTCTTCTTCACGTCGCTCTATGACCCGAGCGGGTCGTATGAGCTCGGCTACGCGATGACGTGGCACTTCCAGAACTACCCAGACGCGGTGCGGGACAACTTCGACCTGTTCGTCAGGTCCTTCCTCTACGCCGGGATCACGACCTTCGTCTGTCTGCTGCTCGCCTATCCGCTGGCGTACGCGATCGCTTTCAAGTCGGGCAGGTGGAAGAACTTCCTGCTGGTGCTCGTGATCGCCCCGTTCTTCACCAGTTTCCTGCTGCGGACGCTGTCGTGGAGCGCCATCCTCTCCGACCAAGGCGTCGTGACCTCGCTGCTCAAGTCAGTCGCGATCCTTCCCGAGGACGGAAGGCTGCTGGCCACCCCCGTCGCGGTGATCGCGGGTCTCATCTACAACTTCCTTCCCTTCATGACGTTGCCGCTCTACGCCTCGCTGGACAAGGTAGATCCACGTCTGATCGAGGCGGCGGGTGACCTGTACTCGAGCCCGTTCACCGGCTTCCGCAAGGTAACGGTGCCGCTGTCGATGCCTGGCGTGGTGTCGGGGACGCTGCTGACCTTCATTCCCGCCTGCGGCGACTACATCAACGCCGAGCTACTCGGCACGACCCGCCAGTACATGATCGGCAACCGGATCCAGGCCGCGTTCCTCAGGGAGCGGGACTATCCCGTGGCGGCGACGCTGTCACTCCTCCTGATGCTCGTCGTGGTCGCCATGGTCGTCGTGTACGTCCGACGCGCCGGCACCGAGAAGCTGGTCTGAATGGCGACGGAGACGGCACCGAAGGAGCAGTCGGATGGCGCTGAGCGCTCGGCGCCGGCTCGCCCGCGCAGGAAGGGCGTCGGTCGCTGGTTCGCCGACCACCTCGTGCTGCTGGTCGGCATCGGGGTGCTCGTCTACACCTTCATCCCGATCGGCTACATCATCGCGCTGTCTTTCAACCAGCCGACCGGCAAGTCAGCAACGGCTCAGTTCGACGCGTTCACATGGAACAACTGGCAGTCGATCTGTGAGCCGGACGGCCTTTGTCAGTCGCTCAAGACGAGCTTCGCGGTGAGTGTCACCGCCACCGTGATCGCGACGCTGCTCGGGACGCTGATGGCCTTCGCGATCGTCCGCCACTCGTTTCGTGGCCGCGAGGCCTCGAACCTGCTGATCTTCCTGCCGATGGCCACGCCCGAGGTGGTCATGGGCTCGTCGCTGTTGGCGATGTTCATCGCGATCGGGTTCAACGGTCTGCTCGGCTTCTTGACGATCGTCATCGCCCACGTGATGTTCTGCCTGTCGTTCGTGGTGGTGACGGTCAAGGCCCGGCTCACCGGGCTCGACTCCCGGCTCGAGCAGGCGGCAATGGACCTCTACGCCAACGAGTGGCAGACGTTCCGGCTGGTCACGCTGCCGCTCGCGCTGCCTGGCATCGTCGCTGCGGCCCTGCTGGCGTTCTCGCTGTCGTTCGACGACTTCGTGGTCACCAACTTCACCGCGGGCCGGACGGAGACCTTCCCACTGTTCATCTACGGCTCCAAGCTGCGCGGCTTCCCGCCACAGCTCTTCGTGGTGGGCACCTTGATGTTCCTTGTCTCGTTCGTGCTCGTCATCGGCGTGGAGGTCTGGCGCCGCCGCCGCCGTGCCTACTGACCTGCGTGTGGCGCGCCGACAGTCAGCTCATCGCCGGCCTCGCGTTTGCCATGTGAACAAACCGGCTGGCTTGTTCACATGGCAAACCTGCCGGGTAGAGAGGCAATCTGCCATGTGTACATG
>JACDHG010000162.1 GCA_013821195.1 Propionibacteriales bacterium | reverse complement strand
ACTACCTACGCAACCGTAACCTACGGTTACGTAACATTAAAGGCCACTGAGCCTTCCGGGGCCCACATCACGGCCGCTCCGACACCCGGAACGTCTGTGGCAGACTGACCCGAACGCAGGGGTGCACCGTTTCGGCCGCACGCCACGCAGTCCCCTGTGGGGTAACCCGGCAGCCCGCAAGCCTTTGAAGCTTGAGGTCCTGGATCGAAGCCAGGCGGGGGAGCGCAGCACAGCGCAGAGCAGCGCAGAACGTAGAACAGGGAGCGCACGTGTCAGCAACCCGTCCGGCAGCGGTCGTCGTGCTGGCAGCGGGGGGCGGCACCCGGATGAAGTCGGCGACACCCAAGGTGTTGCACACGCTCGGCGGGCGAAGCCTCATCGGTCATGCCCTCGTCGCGGCGCGGGAGACCGAGCCCGACCATGTCGTGGTGGTCGTCGGTCACGACCGGGACCGAGTGGTGGAGCATGTCAGCGTCGAGGACCCGATGGCTGTGATCGCCGACCAGGACGACACCCCGGGCACCGGCCGTGCCGTCGAGTGCGGGCTGGCCGTTCTACCCGAGGACCTCGTCGGCACCGTCGTCGTCACGATGGGCGACACGCCCCTGCTCTCGGGCCACGCCCTGCGGGATCTCACTGCCGGTCATGTCGCGACCGGCTGCGCTGCCACCGTCATCACAGCCACCCTCGACGACCCGACGGGCTACGGGCGGATCCTGCGTGACGACGGCGGCGCGGTGGTCGGCAACGTCGAGCACAAGGACGCCACGGCGGGGCAGCTCGCGATCACCGAGGTCAACTCGGGCATCTACGCCTTCGACGCAGCGACGCTGCGTGCGACATTGCCACGGGTCGGCAACGACAACAGCCAGGCCGAGAGATATCTCACCGACGTTCTCGCCATCATCCACAAGGACGGTGGCCGCGTCGGCGCGCACCGTCTCGACGACACGTGGCAGACCGAGGGCGTCAATGATCGCGTGCAGCTCGCTCGGCTGGGCGCGGAGTACAACCGCCGCATCGTCGAGCGGTGGATGCGGGCGGGGGTCACGGTCATCGACCCGGCCACGACCTGGCTCGACGCCGACGTCACTCTTGGTGTCGATGTCACGATCCACCCGAACACGCAGATCCACGGCGCCTCGACGATTGGCAGCGACGTGGCGATCGGTCCCGACACGACGTTGACCGATGTCGAGATCGGCGACGGAGCCACGGTCGTCCGCACCCAAGGCACGCTCGCTGTCGTCGGCGCCGGAGCGACGGTCGGACCGTTCGCCTACCTCAGGGCGGGTACGACGGTGGGAGTCCACGGCAAGATCGGCGCCTTCGTGGAGACGAAGAACGCCCAGCTCGGCGCTGGAGCCAAGGTGCCTCATCTGTCGTATGTCGGGGACGCCGAGATAGGAGCAGGGAGCAACATCGGCGCCGGCACGATCTTCGCCAACTACGACGGGGTCGACAAGCACCGGACCACGGTCGGCGAGCACGCCAAGACCGGCGCCAACAACACGTTCGTCGCACCTGTCACCATCGGGGACGGAGCCGTCACGGGCGGCGGGACCGTCGTACGCCGTGATGTCTCGCCGGGCAGCCTGGCCGTGAGCACCGGACCTCAGCGCAACATCGAGGGGTGGGTGGAGAGCAGACGCCCGGGCAGCGCCGCTGCCATGGCTGCCGGGCGCCGCAATGAGGCCGGCCGCGCGGACAAGGGTGGCGGCGCAGACCAGGCTGACTCCACATGACGGGGATGAAGCGGACCACGGAGAAGAACCTGATGCTCTTCTCGGGACGGGCGCACCCCGAGCTCGCCGAGGAGGTCGCGCTCCTGCTGGGCACCGAGCTCGTGCCGACCACCCACCGGGAGTTCGCCAACAGTGAGATCTATGTCCGCTACCAGGAGTCGGTCCGCGGCTGCCACGCCTTCGTGATCCAGAGCCACACCGCCCCGATCAACGAGTGGATCATGGAGCACCTGATCATGGTCGACGCGCTCAAGCGCGCGTCAGCGGCTCGCATCACCGTGGTCCTGCCGTTCTACGGTTACGCCCGGCAGGACAAGAAGCACCTCGGGCGCGAGCCGATCTCTGCCCGCCTGATGGCAGATCTCTTCAAGACGGCCGGAGCCGACCGGCTGATCGCCGTCGACCTGCACACCGCGCAGATCCAGGGCTTCTTCGACGGCCCGGTCGACCACCTCGCCGCGATCCCCGTGTTGGCCGACTACGTTCTCGAGAAGTACGGCGACCAGAGTCTCGCCGTGGTGTCGCCCGATGCCGGCCGCATCAAGGTCGCCGAGCAGTGGTCGAGCCGTCTCGGCAACCGTCCGCTCGCCTTCATCCACAAGACCCGCGAGGTCAACCGACCCAACGAGTCGATGGCGAACCGGGTCGTCGGTGAGGTCCGCGATCGGGTGTGTGTGCTGGTGGACGACATGATCGACACCGGGGGCACCGTCGTGAAGGCTGCGGATGCACTCCTCGACGCGGGCGCCGCCGATGTCGTCATCGTGGCCACACACGCGATCTTGTCCGGCCCTGCGGTCGACCGGCTGAAGAACTGCCGTGCCGGCGAGGTCATCGTCACCAACACGCTGCCGATCCCCGTCGACCGACGCTTCGACAAGCTGACCAGCCTGTCCATCGCACCACTGATCAGTGCCGCGATCCGTGAGGTGTTCGAGGACGGCTCGGTGACCTCGCTCTTCGATGGACAGGCCTGACCCACCCTGCCTGCCGGCCAGGGTTCGGGCGTCGTCGTCGTCGTACTCCTGATTTCACCTCGCGCCGCAGGACGGCTAGGATCGCGAGAGTTGCCTCGGCGAGGGAGCGACGCCGGCTGGCCACTGGTCGACCGAGCCCGCGATCCGGCGGAAGCCGGAGTCCGTGATCGGCGCGGTTTTGAGGTCGGATGACGCGACCCGGCGTTCTCTGGGCCCGGCAACCACTGGAGTTTCGAGATGTTGTTGCCGCCCATAAGCTGAGCTCGTCCGCGCAAGGAGAAGTCCACCGTGTCCGCTGAGGTCAAGATCCAGGCTGAGTCCCGCACCGAGTTCGGTAAAGGTGCAGCCCGGCGTATCCGCCGCGACGACAAGGTGCCTGCGGTGCTGTACGGCCATGGCACCGCCCCGGTTCACATCACCTTGCCCGGCCACGACCTGATGCTCGCGCTGAAGACTGCCAACGCGCTGCTCTCGATAGAGCTCGACGGCGACAGCCAGCTCGCGCTGCCCAAGCAGGTGCAGCGCGACCCCATCAAGGGCTTCATCGAGCATGCCGACCTGATCTTGGTCCGGCGGGGCGAGAAGGTCACGGTCGACGTGCCGCTCGTCATCGTCGGCCAACCCGCTCCCGAGACCTTGATCACCGTCGACCACCAGACCATCGAGCTCGAAGCCGAGGCCACCCACATCCCCGGGTCGGTCGAGGTCAACATCGACGGCTTGGGCGTCGGCAACCCTCCGAGTCGACGTCAAGCCGGATTGATATTCCGCGGACCTACTTCCCTCGCTCACCCGACGCAGTCTGGCCTACAGGCCAGACCGCGTCGCTGACACCGCGCCGCCGGTTGTCATGACCCGTTGGACGGGAGGTCCGGGATCACAGGTGGTGCGACCGGTGGGGTGCGCTTCAACAGGCGCGCCACCTCCGCCAGGGCCCGGTCCAGCTGCACGTCGTTGCCAGCGACCCGGTCCTGCGGGGTCACGGGTACCTCGATGTCCGGGTCGACGCCGTAGTTCTCCACGCCCCAGCCGAACTTCTCGAACCAGAACGAGTACCGCGGCTGCGTCACCATCGTGCCGTCCACGAGGGTGTAACGGCCGTCGATGCCGACGACCCCACCCCAGGTCCGTGTCCCGACGACCGGGCCCAGCCCGAGGGACTGGATCCCGGCGGTGATGATGTCGCCATCGGAGCCGGCGAACATGTCGGCGATCGTCACCATGGGTCCGCGTCGCGCGTCGCTCGGGTAGGAGCCGGGAGCATACCCGCGGACCAGGTCCCACCCGATGACCTTGCGGGCAAGCTTCTCGAGGACCAGCTGGGAGGTGTGGCCGCCGCCGTTGCTGCGGACGTCGAGGATGAGGGCGTCGCGAGGCATCTCGGTGCGCAGGTCGCGATGCATCTGTGCCCATCCCAGGGACATCATGTCGGGCACGTGCAGGTAGCCGACTCTGCCCTCGGTCTGGGCGTGCACGTAGTTTCTGCGGTCGGTGACCCAGTCCTGGTAGCGAAGCGGGAGCTCGTCGGCCACCGGCACCACTACGACCCGTCGAACGTCGGCGCCACCGCGCGGGCGCACGGTGAGCTCGACCGGCTTGCCGGCCATGCCGACCAGCAACGACAGCGGGCTCGTGGTGCGGCTGGTGCGCTGGCCGTCGACCGCCAAGATCTGGTCACCGGCCCGAGCGTTGACGCCGGACGACAGCAGCGGAGATCGCGCCTTGGGGTCGGACGCGTCGCCGGGCACGATCCGGCTGATCCGCCAGGCGTCGCCGGTGTACTCCAGGTCGGCGCCCAGCAAGCCCTGACGGCGGTCGGCGTCCGCGGGCGCTCGCGGCGGGATGGCGTAGGCGTGCGAGCTGCCGAGCTCGCCGTGCATCTCCCAGATCACGTCGATCAGGTCGTCGTGCGATCCCAGCCGGTCGAGCATCGGCTCATACCTGTCGCGGGCGGCGTGCCAGTCGACACCGCCCATGTCCTCGCGCCAGAAGTGGTCGCGCATCAGTCTCCACGTCTCGTCGAGCATCTGGCGCCACTCGACCGGGGGGTCCACTTCGACCCGCAGCCGGTCGAGATCGACCCGCAGCACGTCCTCGTCGTCGTCGTCCTTGGGTGCAGGCTTGTCACTGGGGACGACGGTCAGCCGGTCCTGGTCGACGACGAGAAGGCGGCTGCCGTCACCGGTGATCTCGATACGTTCGGCCTTGGCGACCACGGTGGACAGCTTCAAGGTGCGCAGGTCGAAGTGCTCGACGCGCGCCCGCTCGGGCTCGGCGTCAACCGTCGCCCGGTTGTCTCCGAGCTGGCCCAGCAGCGGCTCCCGCAGCCACACCAGTCCGTGCTTGGTCGCCGCCAGACCCGAGTAGCGGCCGGCCTCCACCGGCACCGGCGCGATGCGGTGCTCCAGGCCGTCGACGTCCACGGTGGTCCTTGGCGCGGCCGGTCGGGCGCGTGCGGCGGCAGGCTCCGGCGTACCCACCTCACCTGTCTCGGCCGGCACCGCTTCGGCGACGGCCTCCTGGGCAGCCTGCTCGGGCTCGGGTGGCTCCAGGGGGCGGCCACCGACGATCGGGTCGAACGGCGAGGGGGTGTCGGCGGCCAGGGCGACCAGGAGTGGCCGGCAGCCGGCCGGGAACGACAAGTCGAAGGAGAACGAGTCGTACACCGGGTCGAGGCTGCGGATGGACAGGAACGCGAGGTGCTTCCCGTCGAGCGTGAACACCGGGCTGGTGTCGGTGAACCGCAGCGACGTCACCGCGATGACCCGACCGCGGTTGAGGTCGGCGATCTTGATCTGCCGCAGCGGCCGAGGCCCCGGATCTTCCCATGGCCCCGACCCAGAAGCTGACCAGGCGAGCCAACGGGAGTCCGGTGAGAACGCCAGGCCGGACATGTCCCCGGTGATGGAGTCGATCTCTTTGGGGGCCACGGTCCGGGCGACCTCTCCCGCCGGGACACCACACGTGAGCAGCCGTCCGTCGTGGGTGCTGAGCGCGATGCGACGACCGTCCGGCGACGCGGCCATCTCCAGCACCCGGCCGATCCGTCCTGCCGCAACAAGCGTCCGCGGCGTCGCGTCCGGCGCGTCCAGGTCGAGCACCTCGAGAGCATCGTCGCCGTCGACGTCGGTCACCCAGGCGACGCGGGCGTCGTCGAGCACGACGGGAAGGCGGCGACGCACTGCGGATCCCGTCGCGAGGGCGCGGACCGGTCCGCCTCGGTGGCTCACCCAGGTGACGGTGCCGCGCGACTCGATCGCTGACGCGCGGCCGGTGCGGTCCGGGCTGATCGTGCCCAGCCGGCTGGTGGCCTTCACCCGGTGCGGACGCAACAACGGCCGCGCTCCGCCGATACGGAGGTCAAGTCGACGCGGCTCGACAC
>JACDHG010000161.1 GCA_013821195.1 Propionibacteriales bacterium | reverse complement strand
GCGTCGACGTACCCGTCGCCGTTCCAGTCGCCGACGACCATCACCGAGTCGACGCCGGCCCAGGTCTGAGCGTCGTCCCGTGCCGGTGTCAGCCAGTTCTGTCGACGAGCCGGTCGCAGCACCAAGCCGCCCTGTGCCGTGACGGACACGAGATCGGGCCGACCATCGCCCGTCACGTCGCGAGTCAGCGACCAGGGCCGTAGGGCGGTCGGCGTCCTCGAGATCGCCGGCGAGAGCCCCGCGCCCTCGACGTTGGCGAAGATACGGAGCGCGTTGGTGGCGGAGTCCCGCGCAACGACATCGGGCCACGCGTCCCCGGTGAGGTCGACACCGCCCATGATCACGTCGTACGCCGCCCAGCGTGCCGCCAGCTGCAGCCGGAAGGGGAAGTGACCTGTCCCGTCGCCGAGCAGGATCATCAAGGCGCCGTTGTTGCTGCTGCGCGCCAGCAGGTCGCGGCGTCCATCGCGGTTGAAGTCACCGGCCGCACTCAGCTGGTCGATCCCCGACAGAGCAGGAACCGCGACGGTGGCGTCCCTGAACGTGCCGTCACCGCGGCCCCGGTAGACAAGCAGGTCCTTGCTCGTCGCGTTGCGTGCCACCACGTCGGCGCGGCCGTCACCTGTCACGTCACCGGAGCCGGCGAAGAGATCGGTGCGCGCCCACCGCGTGGATGCCGTCAGGGCTGCGGCGAACGTCCCGTCACGACGTCCCGGATAGACGGACGTCTGCCCGGTGGCGGTGCTGCGCATCATCAGGTCGTTGAGCTTGTCGCCGGTGACGTCGCGCACGGCGCTGACCTGATCCTGACCACCGAAACCGGGGAGAGCGGGACGAGCCGGTTCGAACCCGGGCCGGCCCGTACCGCGTGCGGACGAGACGCCGCCGTCGACGCGGGAGACGAGCAAGACGTCGGGTCGACTGTCTCGCAGGAACGACCGTTGCGGCGTCCTGCCGCTGAAGGGCTGCTGGTAGGTGGAGGCTTTGGAGGTGATGTCAGGGATCTTGGCGTAGAGGTAGCGACCCGGACACGCCGTCGCGGCCGCATCCCGGTGCCCGCTGATCGCGTCGAAGGTGGTGCCCGCCACCTGCTGCCTCGTCCCGGGTCGCACCCCGTGCAGGCTCAGCTTCCACGCATACAGGCGCGCGTACGCGTCAAGCACGGCCGCTGACGGCTGCGCTGTCTCGAAGTTGCCGATCGCAGAGGCGGCGAACGAGTTCTCGTTGTAGTTCAGGGTGTGGGCCCCGACGACGGGCAGCGAGATGCCGCCGTAGCGGCCCTCCCAGATGCGGCCGAACTTGTCGACGAGGAAGTTGTAGCCGACGTCGCGCCATCCCCGGCTCTGCGTGTGGTAGGCGTAGATGCCGCGCAGGATCGCCGGCACCTCTGCTCGCGTGTAGTCGTTCGCGTTTACGGTGTGGTGCACGAAACCAGCATGCACTTCGCCGTACTGGACGCAGCAGTCTCGCAGCCGCTCGTCGGCTCCCCACGCCGCTCGCGAGTAGACAGTCGGTTGGGAGGTTGCGGACGCCGTGGAGACCGGGGCGGTGGACTGCGACGCCTGCGTCGCGGTTGCGCCACTCTTGGCTGCACTCGTATCGGTGCGGGGCTCGGACTCTCCGGGATCGACCACAGACAGGGTCAGACCTGCGGGCGCACGTCCGGTGTCGGTGGTAGCGCGAAGCTGGACGAAGTCGACGTCTCCGACCACGAAGGCGTCACTGCCCGCCTTGTCGTCCGCCGCCTCCGCGGTCGACATATCCGGTCCATGGTCGACGTCGTAGTCCATTGGCGTCCACGACGACCAGACGTTGGCGGTCTCTGTCCGGATCGCGAGGGCGAGTCCGGCGGGGGTGACACCCGTCCAGGTCGCGCCGGTGACCCCGAGGCCGGTGACCGGCTCGGGTTTGCTCAGAGCGGCGTACGACGTCTGAGCACGCTTGGCCAGCATCGGGTGGAGGGCAGCGAGGCCCTGACGGGCAACGCCCACCACGGGAAAGGAGCGAACGGTCGGGGTGACGGGACGCAGCGCCGGCAGCTCCGATGGTGAGTGAGCAACCGACGCGACAGGCGACGCGAGTGGCGCCTCAGGAGCCCGGGCCGTCGGCGCCGCCGAGGCCTGGATGCCGAGAGGCACAAGTGCCAGGCAGGCAGCCGTCGCGAGAGCGAGAGCTCCGGTCGAGCTGGTAGGACGACGAGGAGGCACGGCAGCTCCGATGACGGGGGATGGTCACTTGAAGCCCCAACTGTCACAACAGTCACAGTGATCGCACAAGCACAATCAGTGAACTACAGATATGTAGTTCCTTGCTGCCGTGGTCGCAGGCGCGGCTAACCTCCGCCGTCGTTGCTGTCCTCGTCGTCCTCGGCGACGTCATATCCGAGCTTGCGCACAGCGCCCTCGGCGGTGCCCTCGTAGACCATGGCGCCGTGCTCGAGCACCAGCCCCCGGTTGCACAGCCGCAGCACCTGCTTGGGGCTGTGACTGACGAAGACCATCGTGCGCCCCTCCTTCTTGAGCTCGCTGATCCGCTTCAGGCACTTGCGCTTGAAGGGCTGGTCCCCGACTGCGAGCATCTCGTCCATCAAGAAGATGTCGCACTCGGTGTGGACGGCAACCGCGAACGCGAGCCGCATGAACATGCCCGACGAGTAGGTACGCACCTCACTGCCGAGGAACTCTCCCATCTCGGAGAAGTCGATGATCGAGTCGAGCTTTGCATCGATCTCCTGCTGGCTCATGCCCAGAATGGCGCCGTTGAGGTAGATGTTCTCGCGACCGGAGAGCTCCGGGTGGAAGCCGGCGCCGACCTCGATCAGCCCGGCAATCCTGCCGCGGGTCAGCACCTGACCCTCGTCCGGCGACATCACCCCGGAGATCAGCTTGAGCAGCGTGCTCTTTCCCGAGCCGTTGAGGCCCATCAGGCCGATGCTCTCCCCCTCGTCGAGCTTGAAGGAGATGTCCTTGAGTGCCGTGAACGAGCGGCTGAGAGGTCGACGTTTGGCCGCGTTGACGGCAAGCTTCTTGATGGTCTTGTGGTTGGCGAGCTTGAAGCTCTTCGTGACGCCTTCGACGATGATCGCTTCGGCCATCAGAGCTTTTCCGCGAATCGGCTCTCGAGGCGGGCGAACACCGCCTGTGCGATCCAGACGAAGACGAGCCCGAGCACGATCATCACCACCCCTCGCTGGTAGAGGTACTCGGGCAGCTCCTCACGGAGCCCCACCTGCCGCTGCTCGAGCGAGGGCACCCAGAACGCCCGGTCGTTGAGCAGCACCGCGATGCACAACGGGCTCGACAGGTAGAGCTCGTAGACGACTTGGTGGGTGTCGCGGAACCTGTCGGCGATGATCGAGAACGGGTAGATCATCGGTACGGTCCAGGTGATGACGGTCTGCACGACGTCGATGATGTTCCCCATGTCGCGAAAGAACACGTTGAGTGCGCTGAGCAGCAACGCGACCGCGAGCCCCCAGGTGAGCACGACGGCGAGCGCCATCACCCCCGCCAGGAGCGCGCCCAGATCCGGGTGCCAGCCCGTCAACAGGCAGCCGAGGAAGATGATCACGTACATCGGGACCAGGTGGTACACCGAGACCATGATGGAGGCGACGGGGAACATCTCACGCGGCAGACTGATCTTGCGCACCAGGGACTTGTTCTTCACCACCGACTTCGTGCCAGCTGACAACGCGTTCGTGATGAACGTCACCATGATCATGCCTGCGAAGATGTGCAACGGCCTGTTCTCGAGCGACCGCTCGCCGAGGATCAGCTCGATGATGAAGTAGTACATCAGGAACCGCACCGCTGGTTTGACGTACGACCAGGCGAAGCCGACGACCGATCCCTGGTATCGGACGCGCAGCTCCTTGCGGACGAGCAGCTTGAGCAGGTAGCGGCGTCGGAAGACATCGAGGAGTCCCCCGACCCTGCCGGGGTTGACCATCGGCTCCAGGGGGACGGCGGAGGGGTCGCGGACGTCGACGCTCACTCGTCGACACCGCCGCTCTGGAGCGGAGCCCCGACGGCGAAGTGCGGATGCAGCACGTTGTCGTACATCGTCAGCGCCGAACCGATCGCCATGTGCATGTCGAGGTACTTGTAGGTGCCGAGGCGGCCACCGAAGAGGACGTTCGGCTCGACCTTGGCAAGCTCGCGGTACAGCAGCAGCTTGGCGCGATCGTCGGCGGTGTTGATGGGGTAGTAGGGCTCGTCCCCGGACTCGGCGAACCGCGAGTACTCGTGCACGATCACCGTCTTGTCGGTCGGGTACCAGGTGCGCTCGGGGTGGAAGTGCCGGAACTCGTGGATGCGCGTGTAGGGGACGTCCTCGTCGGCGTAGTTCATCACCGAGCAGCCTTGGAAGTCACCCACCGGCTGCACCGACACGTCGAGGTCGACGGTGCGCCAGCTGAGCTCTCCCGCGGAGTTGCCGAAGTAGGCGTCGACGGGTCCGGTGTAGACGATCGGCACCTTGCCCACGTAGGTGTCGCGGACGTCGAAGAAGTCGGTGTCGAGGCGGACCTCGATGTTCGGATGGTCGACCATCCGCTCCAACCAGGCGGTGTAGCCGTCGACCGGCAGGCCCTCGTACGTGTCGTTGAAGTAGCGGTTGTTGAAGTTGTAGCGCACAGGCAGTCGGCTGATGATGTCAGCCGAGAGCTTCGTCGGGTCCGTCTGCCACTGTTTGGCGGTGTAGCCGCGGATGAACGCCTCGTACAACGGCCGACCGATGAGGGAGATGCCCTTCTCCTCGAGGTTGCCGGCCGTCGCACTGGCGAACTCGGTGGCCTGCTCGGCGACCAAGGCGCGGGCCTGGTCGGGAGTCATCCACGTGCCGAAGTACTCGCAGATCGTCGCGAGGTTGATCGGCATCGGATAGACCTTGCCCTGGTAGATCGAGAAGACCCGGTGCTGGTAGCCGGTGAACTTCGTGAAGCGGTTGACGTACTCCCACACCCGCTCATTCGACGTGTGGAAGAGGTGGGCGCCGTACTTGTGGACCTCGATGCCGGTCTCCGGCTCGGGAGCGCTGTAGGCGTTGCCGCCCACATGGTCGCGGCGGTCGAGGATGAGCACCTTGAGGCCGAGGTCGTTGGCGCAGCGTTCGGCGATGGTCAGACCGAAGAGGCCGGAGCCCACCACCACGAGGTCAGCGTTCACACATACTCCTGGTCGAGTTGCCAGGGCGGGTCACCCGGGCGCAAGCGGGGCCAAGTCTAATGGGCGGATCGCGGCGTCTTCTCAGCGCTCGCCCTTGCGCGCGATAATTCTGCGGTACGCCGCCTTGCGGATGGCCTCGGGAACGAGCCGGTAGCCGCCGCGCACGACGACGTTGCGCGCGAACTGCGGCCGTGACGTGAACCCCATCTCATGCATCCGGCGCTGCAGGGCCAACTCGGACTTGAGCACTGCGACACCGCCGCGACGAGCGTAGGCACCGGCTCCCACGCGGTAGAGCACGAGCGGCTCGGCCACGTTCGCCACTCGGACGCCCCGCTTGATCATCTTCGCGAATAGCAGGTAGTCCTCCATCAGGGCCAGGTGGCGGTAGCCACCTGCCGCCTGGACGGCCGAACGGCGATAGACCACGGTGGGGTGGTGGAACGGCTGGTGGAAGCGTGAGTACGCGATGATGTCGTCGGGGGTGATGGGCGGCACCCGCCGCCCGACGATGTCGTCGGGTCCGTCGCCGAACTCCAGCAGCGAGGACCCCAGCAGGTCCACGCCCGCGGCGATCATCGGCACCTGCACCTCGAAGCGATGGGGGAGCGCGATGTCGTCGGCATCCATCCTGGCCACGATGTCGTGCGCACACGCGGCCATGCCCTGGTCCAGAGCCTGCCCTAGACCGACATTGTCCGCGAGCGCGAGCAGCGTCGTCGGCACCGGAGACTCGTGGATGAGCCCCGTGATCGTCTCGGCGAGCAGCGAGGGGACCGGTCCGTCCTGCACCAGGACGACATCGTCAGGTGGCAGTGTCTGGTCCTGAACCACCGAGCGGAACGCCGTCTCCAGGTAGCGCGGGTCATCTCCGCCCCAGACGCTCATGAGCAGGCTGAAGGCCTCAGTCACGGCAGGGCTGTCTCCCAGTCGCGGG
>JACDHG010000010.1 GCA_013821195.1 Propionibacteriales bacterium | reverse complement strand
GGAGGGCACTGTACGCAGCCAACACCGGCGTGGTCGCGGACCCCGACCTCATCTACGTGGGTGAGCAGTTGCAACTGCCGTAAGTCAGTTGGCTCCGCAGCGGAGCCCGCTGGGGGTCAACGTCAGAGGCTCCGGATGGTCTTTCGACCGTCCGGAGCCTCATCACGTGCCGACGGGGTCGCTTCGGCGGGAGCCTGCTTCGCCGTCGCTGCCACCTCCGCCGAAACGGCTCGCGGGGTGACGGTTGGCGCTGCTAGGCTCTCCGGCTCCATGGACCGCGAGATCACCTCAGAACAATCCCATCTCGTCGAGTCCCGACTGGCTCTCGCGAGGATGCGTACCCGCACCGCCTCGATGTCTGCCGTCGGCGGCGACCGGTTCTCCAACGAGCACCTGAAGCTCACTCTCTTCAATCGAATGAAGGCCCTCGAGGACGACCCGGAGGTCCCCCTCTTCTTTGGCCGGCTCGACTACGGCGAGCCGGAGGCCGGCAGCGGAGACGGGCCGGAGGCCGGCAGCGGAGGCGGGCCGGGAGAGCGCTTCTACATCGGGCGCCGACACGTCACCGACGAAGCCGGCGATCCGATGGTCGTGGACTGGCGGGCTCCGATCTCCCGACCGTTCTACCGGGCGAGCCCTCAGCATCCGATGGGGGTCAGGCTCCGCCGCCGCTTCGGCTTTCATCACGGCATCGTGACGGCGTATGAGGATGAAGGGCTGACGGGTCGCCCGTCAGTGGCTGCATCGGGCGACGCCTCGTCGGTGGTCGTGCCAGTTGAGCCGACATCGCGAAGCGAGATCCTCGAGGCGGAGATCGAGCGCCCGCGGATGGGACCGATGCGCGACATCGTCGCGACCATCCAGCCTGAGCAGGACGACATCGTTCGTTCCGACCTGGCATCCAGTGTCTGCGTCCAAGGCGCTCCGGGCACCGGGAAGACCGCCGTGGGTCTGCACCGTGCCGCGTACCTGCTCTATGCGCACCGCGACCAGCTCAGTCGCCAAGGTGTGCTGGTGATCGGCCCGAACGACTCCTTCCTGCGTTACATCGGCGACGTGCTGCCTGCGCTCGGCGAGATCGACGCCCGGCAGACCACCCTCGCCGAGCTCGTCGCTCACGTCCCGGTCACGGTCGACGACTCGGTGGACAGCGCCCGGGTCAAGGGCGGCGCCACGATGGCGCGGGTCGTCGAGCGCGCGGTGTGGTCCGGGGTCGCCGCGGCCACCGAGGGCCTCGCGATCCCGATGGGGGCTCGCCGGTGGCGGGTCCCCGCCCACGAGGCGGACGAGATCGTGGCGCAGCTGCGCGAGCGAGGAGTGCGGTACGGCGCGGGACGCGCGATGTTGCCGCAGCGCCTTGCCCATGCGGTGCTCGTGAAGATGGAGCTCGCCGGCGACTCCCCTGACGACCGGGTCCAGAACTCGGTGGCCAGGAGCCGACAGGTGAAGAAGTACGTCGACGCCCTGTGGCCGCACGTGGACCCGAAGCGAGTCGTCATGCGCCTGCTGGGAGATCCTGAGCTGCTGAGCCGGGCGGCGACGGGTCTCCTCACCGCTGACGAGCAGCAGCTGATCTCGTGGGCCGAGCCTGCCAAGGGGCCCGTCAGCGCTCCCTGGTCGGTGCACGATGCAGTTCTCGTCGATGAGGCGCGCGACCTGCTGGACCGGACGGCCAGTCTCGGCCATCTGGTGCTCGACGAGGCTCAGGACCTCTCCCCGATGATGCTGCGGTGCGTCGGCCGGCGGTGCTCGACGGGGTCGGTGACGATCCTCGGTGACCTGGCTCAGGCGACCACGTCCTGGGGGGTGCGGGACTGGCGCGAGGCACTCGCGCACCTGGGCAAGCCGGATGCCCATCTCGAGGAGCTGAGCGTCGGGTTCCGTGTCCCTGGGGACGTGATCGACTACGCGGCCCGGCTGCTGCCTCAGATCGCTCCCACGCTGGCGAGACCGACGTCGGTTCGCCGGGCCCGCGGAGAGCTGGTGATCGACCGCGCGGTCGACGTCATCGCAGCAGGCGTGTCGAGGGTGGAGGCCGCGCTCGGCAAGGAAGGGTCGGTCGGTCTGATCGTTCCTGACGCCCTGTCGACCCGAGCCGACGAGAGGCTCACCGAAGTCGGCGTCGACCACGGCGTGCTCGGCCGAGACCCATCACCGTCCCCGGACGGCATGGTGGCTCGCGTCGACGTCGTACCTGCAAGCCTCGCCAAGGGTCTGGAGTTCGACCACGTGGTGCTCGTGGAGCCGGCCGACATCACGGCAGCTGAGGAGGACGGGCAGACGGGACTCCGCCGGTTGTACGTGTGCCTCACCCGAGCCGTCACCTCACTGGTGATCTGTCACTCCAAGTCCATCCCCGTGCCCGGAGCAGCCGCCGCGACTGAGCCGGCAGTCGCGGCCGGGTGACCTCAGCCGAAGAGTCCTCCGGCGTTCACACCCCGCGCGTCCTGCTTGAGTGCGGTGTCGATCCCGAACGCCGACGCCAGCACGATGCTGTGCAGAGGTTGCGGCAGCTGCTCGTGGAGCTGGACGACATAGTTGTCAGCCTGCGTGAACATCGTCTTCGCCAGCCCCTCCCAGGTCTTGGTGATCCGGGCGACCTCGCGGCCGGTGTGGTCCTGGATGTTGAAGTTCCAGGCGCGCCAGTTCTCGCCGTTGAGCGAGCCGATCTGCTGACCGTTGACCTCGAGGGCGAATCGGATCTTGCCGATGACGTTCTGCTGGACGATCTGGCCGAGCTCCTGCCCGTTGCCTCCCTCGACGATGATTCGTGACTTCATGAACTTGCGCGGCCGCGTCAGGGCGAGCACCACCTGGCCGTTGCTGTCCACCACTTGGAACTTGTGAGTCATGAACTGGTCCACGTCGGCCACGAACCTCATCACCTTCTTGGCCGCGCTCTGCCCGACCTGACGGACCGCGCCGACCTGTCGGCCCTGCTGGTCATAGATCGCGAACTCCTGGTTGATCTCGATCAGCTTCGCCTTCTGGTTGACGACCAGGACCGGCTCGGTGAACAGCGTTCCGCCGCCCTGTGCACCCCCGGCCTGCACTCCGGCTCGCTGCACGTCGCGCTGGACCTTCACCGTGGCGCGGTTGACGGTGACTGCGCGCGCGACGCCTCCAGGTGGGTCGGTGCCTTGCCGGCCGTGGCTCGCGATGTGCTCGCTCCAGTTGGCGCCGTCGAAGTAACGGTGCTCGTGGCGGCCCCAAGGGTCTGGATACCAGTTCGGGGCGTGCCCACCTGTCTCGGTCATGAGAGCAGACTAACCAGCGCAGGCAATGATGAGGACATGGTCTCCGAAACCTGGGCGGCGCGCTGGGAGACGATTCTGCCGGCGCCAGCGCTGGCGCTCGATCTGCTCGCGAGATACCGCGAGCCGTCACGCAGGTACCACGACCTCGACCACCTCGCGCAAGTCCTGACAGCGGTGACCGCGTTGCGCGCTGAGTCGGCAGACATCCACGCTGTCCAGCTGGGGGCGTGGTTCCACGACGCGGTGTACGACGTCCACCGCCAAGACAACGAGGAGCAGTCCGCGCGGCTGGCCGAGCACACCCTGACGACCGCAGGTCTCGACCACGCGCTGGTGGCCGAGGTCTCCAGGCTGGTCCGACTGACCGAGTCCCACGATCCCGAGCCTCACGACGCCAACGGTGCCGTCCTCTGCGACGCCGACCTCGCCGTCCTCGCGTCAGACCCTGCCGGTTACGCGGCGTACGTCGTCAAGGTCCGGGCTGAGTACGCACACCTGGACGACGCCTGCTTCGCGTCCGGACGAGCCGCTGTGTTGCGCCACCTGCTCGGGCTTACGCGGTTGTTCCACACCATGGCTGGACACGAGCGCTGGGAGGCGAGAGCCCGAGCCAACCTCGCAGCCGAGCTCGCAACGCGCTGATCCGCCGGGCAGAGCTCGGGGCGGCTCAGGTGAGGGCCGGGCGCGCGAGCAGGAGCGAGCCGGCGCCCGCGTCCAGGGTCGCCATCACGCCGAGCGGCATCGTGCACGTGGTGCTGGTGTGGCCGAAGTCGAGGTGCCGCACCATCGGCACCACGAGCGGAGCCAACCGTGCCTCGAGGACGGCGTCGAGCTCGGCGGGGTCGTTGCAGTCCGTGAACTCTCCCAGCACGAGGCCTCTGACACCGTCGAACCAGCCGGCCCGTAACAGCTGCGTCAGCAACCGGTCGACCTGGTAGGTGTCCTCGCCGATGTCCTCGAGCAAGACGATCGCACCCGCCCCCGGTCGGCTGAACGGGGTGCCGAGGTCGGCCGCCAGCAGCGCGAGGTTGCCCCCAGCGAGAACCCCCTGAGCGACCCCCTCCACCACTGTCTCGACGGTCGAGTGGGCCAACAGGTCATGCACCGACTCCGGCTCCATCAGCTGTCGCCTCAACCGCTCGGCGCTCTCACGGCTCGCTGCACCCAACGAGGTGACGACGTGCGAGTGAACCGTCGCTAGCCCCAGCCTCGAGGCGAACGCCTGATGCAACGACGTCACGTCGGAGAACCCGACGAGGACCTTCGGGGCGGCCTCGGCCAGCCGACGCCAGTCGAGCAGGTCCACCACCCGTTGCGTGCCGTACCCACCGCGAGCGATCATCACGCCCGACACGCCGGGGTCCATCCAGGCGTTCGTGAGCTCGGCAGCGCGGGTCGTGTCGCTGCCTGCGAGGTAGCTGAGCCGTGGGTCGGCGTCGAGCACGTGGTCCCCGAGCCTGACGCGCAGCCCCCAGCTCTCCAGCCTGTCGATGCCTCTTCGGAGCCGGTCCGTCGGCACCACACCGGCTGTGGCAGGTACGCCGACCAGGTCCCCGAGCTCGAGGCGGCTGGGCCGTAGCAACGGGGTTCCGGCAGCCCGTCTCCCCATGGACACTGCCTTCCGCCTGCGCAGCCCCGAGTCTGACAACCGGCGTACGAGCTCGCGCGACGACACCGGTAGCGCACCAGCTGCGACGAGCCGTCCATAGCTGTTATCGGGGACGTCGTAGTGATCGCGTTCGAACCCTCGACGCGGGACGCCGTGAGCGGCCGCGAAGGCATGCAGCTCGACGAGGGACACGTCGCTCACCAGGTGGGACCACTGCCGTCCGTGGGCGGGCCACGACGGCGGGTCGATCAGGACGGCGATCGGTCTGTCCTCGTCAGCCGGCGCTCGAGCTCGAGCTCGCCGAGCCCGGCCGCACCGCTGAGTCCAGGAGGAGCCGCCACGAGCGGACGAAACCCGGATCGACGTACGTCTTGGACCACGAACCCCCCGGCCGCACCGCCAACCCGAGGTGGAACCGGGTGATTCCTGCTCGCAGCAGCCAGGGCACGTGCTCGGGCAGGACGTCGCCTGCCGCGACGGCCATCGCGGCGAACTCGGGTGACGCCTCCGCCATCGACACGAGGTCGTCGAAGCCAGACTCCATCCCGAGCACCGCACCTGCGGTGTGGATGCCGTCAAGACCGGATGCACCGGCTAATGCCCTCCAGGCCCGGCGCGCGTCGAGTGCATGGTCGAACGCGCGGTCGAAGGACCACGGCGCGCCGTACATCGCGTCGACGAGCGCCGCACACACCTCGGTGTCGACCTCGAGGTCAGGCGTGAGGAAGCCGAGCACGAAACCTTCGACGCCGAGTGACAGGTAGTCAGAGATGAGCCCGACCATGCGGGTGAACTCGCCGCCTTGGGTGCTGAAGCCCTCCGACAGCCGCAGCGTCACCCGCACGGGAAGGTCGGTGGCGCGAACGATGGCACTGACCTCGGCGGGCTCGAGGGACCAGGTCGCGTCCCCACGAAGAGCGCACACGTGCAGCCGGTCCGCCCCACCCTCCTGTGCGCGTTCGGCGTCAGCTGTGTGCAGGGCGACTATTTCGATGCTCGGTGTCGTCGGCTCCGCACCGCTGCTCGTCTGCGCCATGCTCATTTGAACAGAGTGCCAGGATGGGAGCCATGACGAGGGACGACCCGCTGTTGAATGCGCGTGCGCTCGTGCTGAGCGACCTCTCGGCACAAGGTCTCGTCGACCCTCACACGGTCTCCGTCGTCGAGGACTGCGTCGCCGGACGTCGCTGGTGGTTGTCTCAGTGGCAGCAGGGCGCATCCTTCGTCGATGGGCTCGTGGCACAGGACGTGCAGGACGCCTTGTTCGACGAGGCGCGCCGCTGGCCGCTGTGTGTCGACTGCGCGGACCCGGTCGAGCACAGCCTGTCGATCGAGCCCGAGCTCGGACCCGACCCGCGATGGGTCTGCTCCGAATCGGGTGCTCAGATCGCTGCACTGGGCGGGTTGCGTCCACTCTGACCAGCGGGGACGCCTGCGGTGCAACGGACCCTCACCTACGGCTGAGCATCTTCTTGAGCACCCACAACGCCACGACCGCGCCGGCGGCCTGCGCCGCGTACCGCCTGAGGAGCACGCCCACCACTGTGGCGCCCAGGTCCAGCTCCGACTCCGCGGCTCGAGGCGGCCCCGCTGGCCAGGGCGTGGCGGCGGCCGGTTGCGGTCTCGCCGACGTGGCACTTCCCGTCTTCGCCGTGGTGGGCTCGGCAGGCTGGCTCGACGACCTGGCGGCCCGCGCGGCCTCGGCGGCGATCGGCGTGTCGCGGTCAACCTCGGCGTCCGCCGACGCTGCAGCGACCTCCGCGGCGGACGGCGGCGTACTCGCGGTCGAGGAGACGGTTGCCGGCTCATCAGCGCCGCCACTGCCGAGCCTGGTCTCGAGACAGGCGGTGAACTGCGCCAGCAGCTTGTCGCTCACCTCCTGCATGACGCCGCGCCCGAACTGAGCGGGTCGCCCGGTGATGGTGAGGTCCGTCTTGACCTCGACATCCGTGGCGTTGTCCCCCATGGCGGTGAGTTGCGCAGTGACTGCTGCCGCGGCCGTGCCGTTGCCTCGTTTGTCCTTGCCCTTTGCCTCGATGACCGCACGCTTCCCCTTCTCGTCGCGCTCGACGAAGCGGCCCGTACCTGTGTACTGCAAGGAGATCGGGCCGAGCTTGACCTTGCACAGGCCCTCGAAGCGCTCACCGTCGAACGATGTGAGCGCCGCACCGGGAAAGCACGGGGCGATCTGCTCGAGGTCGTTGAAGGCCGCCCAGGCGGCGTCGACCGAGACGGGGACAGTGAAGCGGTGGGAGAGTTCCATCGACGCTCGAATCCTTGAGGTGTCGTACGGCGCCGAGGGGTCAGCCGCCGACGGCCGCCCGGACCGCCCGCCCCGTCAACACCGTGGCCAGGTGCCGACGGTAGGCAGCGTCGCCGTTGGTGTCGGTCGGCGGGCTCGTCCCGTCGGCCGCAGCCGAGGCTGCATGTTTGGCCGCGTCGCCGGTGGCGGGCTGGCCGACAAGAGCCTGTTCGACCGCGCTGGCCCGGGTCGGCGTCGAACCCATGTTGACGAGACCCACCTTGGCTTGCGAGATCACGCCGCCGTCGACCTGCACGGTGACGGCGACCGCGATGATCGACCACTGCTGCGCGACTCGGGTGAACTTCTCGTAGTGCGCGCCCCAGCCTGTGTGCTTCGGGACCCGGATCTTCGTCAGGATCTCGTTCTCACCGACGGCCGTGGTGAACATGTCCTCGAAGAAGTCCGCGGCGGCAACGGTCCGCTCACCGTCGGCGCCCGCGATGACCAGCTCGGCGTCGAGGACGAGGATCGGAGCCGGCAGGTCACCAGCAGGGTCGGCGTGCACCAGTGCGCCCCCCAACGTGCCGCGGTGGCGCACCTGCGGGTCGGCGACGGTCTGCGCTGCCTTTGCCAGCAGTCCCGCGTGCTCCCTGACGAGGTCGCTTTCGGCTACGTCGGCGTGCGTGGTCATCGCCCCGATGACGATGGTGTCCGCCTCCTCGGTGATGCCGCTCAGTTCCTCGATCCGGCCGATGTCGACGAGCAGCGTCGGTGCGGCGAGTCGGAGTCTCAGCACCGGGATGAGGCTCTGCCCGCCGGCAAGCACCTTGATCTCCTCGCTGTCAGACCCGAGGGCCGTGATCGCGTCCGCCACCGACTCCGGGGCGGTGTAGTCGAATGCTGCCGGAATCATCCGAGCCCTCCTTGACCGGTGAAGCCTTCTGCGCCTGAACCGTCGCTGACCTGAGCGTTGTGCGACGGGTCCGCGTTGTCATCCACCATCGTCTTGTCCCTCGGTGTGTCCGCACCCGAAGAGGCTGTCTGCAGGGCCGTCCAGACCCGGTGCGGGGAGCACGGCATCTCTATGTCGTCGATCCCCAGATGGCGCACGGCGTCGACCACGGCGTTGACCACGGCCGGTGTCGAGGCGATCGTGCCAGCCTCGCCGACACCCTTGACCCCCAGCGCATTCGTCGTCGACGGCGACTCCGTCCGGCCGGTGGTGAAGTGCGGTATGTCTGCAGCGCTCGGGACGAGGTAGTCCACGAACGACCCTGTGACAAGCGTCCCGGCGTCGTCGTACACCGCCTCTTCGAAGAGCGCCTGGGCAATGCCCTGCACGAGGCCTCCGTGGACCTGGCCCTCGACGATGAGCGGGTTGACCACCTTCCCGATGTCGTCGACACAGGTGTAGTCGCGGATCTTCGTCTCTCCTGTCTCCGTGTCGACCTCGACCGCACACAGGTGCGTGCCGTGTGGGAAGGAGAAGTTGGCGGGGTCGAACGTCGCCTCGGCGTCGATCGAGGGCTCGATCCCGTCCGGCAGGTTGTGTGCCGCGAACACCGCCAGCGACACATCGGTGAGCCCGACACTCGAGTCGGTGCCCTTCACGTTGAACCTGCCCGCCGAGAACTCCAGGTCGTCGGCGTCCGCTTCGAGCAGGTGGGCTGCGATGGGCTTCGCCTTCTCGATCACCTTGTCGGCCGCTGCGACCACAGCCATACCGCCCACGGTGAGGGACCGAGATCCGTAGGTGTCGAGTCCCCTCGGCGAGACCTGGGTGTCTCCGTGCAGGATCTCGATGTCGTCGAAGGGCATCCCGAGGCGGTCGGCAGCGATCTGGCTCCATGCGGTCTCATGGCCCTGGCCGTGTCCGCTGGACCCGGTGATGACCTCGACCTTGCCGCTGGGCAGCATCCGGATCGAGGCGTGCTCCCAGCCGCCAGCGGCGTACGACAGTGCGCCGAGGACCCGAGAAGGCGCCAGGCCGCACATCTCGGTGAACGTCGAGATGCCGATACCGAGCTGGACCTGGTCGCCGGCGTCGCGTCGCTGCCTCTGCTCGGCGCGCAAGGCGTCGTACCCGAAGAGCTCCTTGGCCTTCGCGGTCGCCGCCTCGTAGTTGCCGGAGTCGTACTCGAGGCCGGCAACCGTCGAGAACGGGAACTCCTCGTGCTTGATCCAGTTCTTCTCGCGGATGTCGATCGGGTCGACGCCGATCTCGGCGGCGAGCTCGTCCATCAGCCGCTCGATGGCGAACGTCGCCTCGGGTCGGCCGGCGCCGCGGTAGGCATCGGTCCAGTTCTTGTTGGTGAACACGTTCTTGCAGACGAACCGGTACGACGGGAACTTGTAGATCGAGTTGTACATGAATGCGCCGAGGATCGGTATTCCCGAGGTGACAAGGCCGAGGTAGGCGCCCATGTCGGCGAGCAGTTCCACCTTGAGACCGGTCACGGTGCCGTCCTGCTTCGCCGCAAGCGTCAGCTTCTGGATCTGGTCCCTGCCGTGGTGGCCTGCCAGCAGTGACTCGCTGCGGGTCTCGGTGTACTTGCACGGCCTCGCGAGCCGCCGCGACACCACCAGCGTGACGACCTCCTCCGGAGTGACCTGCAGCTTGCCGCCGAAGCCGCCGCCGACGTCGGGCGCGATGACCCGGAGCTTGGACTCGGAGATTTCGCAGGTGAGGGCCAGCATGAGCCTGAGGATGTGTGGGATCTGGGTGGCCGACCAGACAGTCGTCTGCTCGCCGGTGGGGTCGCACACGACGGATCGGGGCTCCATGAAGGCGGGGATCAGGCGCTGCTGGCGGAAGGTCCTCTCGATCAGGACCTCCGCCTCGCTGATCGCCTGCTCGACGTTGCCCCCAGTCTCTGCCTCAGCAGAGTCGAAGACCCAGGTCGCCGACACGTTCGTGCCGAGGTCGGGGTGGGTCAGGTCGCCACCCTCCGCGGCCGCTGCCATGTCGAGGACCACTGGCAGGTCGTCGTACTCGACGTCGACGAGCTCGACGGCGTCCTTGGCTGCGACGGCGGTGCGCGCGACGATGCACGCGACGATCTCACCGGCGAAGTTCACGGTCTCGACGGCGATCGAGGGGTGCGGCGGCGCCAGCTGGTCTTCGGTGATCGGCCAGGCGCACGGCAGGCTCCCCTGCTCGTCGTTGATGTCGGCGCCGGTGAAGACCGCGACGACCCCTGGTGAGGCCTTGGCTGCGTCCACGTCGATCGACGTGATCTTCGCGTGGGCGACGGGACTGCGGACCATCGCGAGGTGGAGCATGCCGGGCAGCGTGATGTTGTCGGTCCAGCGGGTGCGACCTGTGATGAGGCGCTGGTCCTCCTTGCGCAGGCGGGAGGACCCGACCTCCGTCGTCGGGCGGTCTTCGGTGACTGTCACGCTGTGCCTCCTGAGCGTCCGGTGCCTGCCGCGGCGTCGCTGTGGGTCGGTGTCGCAGCCGCAGCGGCGAGCACGGCCTTCACGATGTTCTGGTAGCCGGTGCACCGGCACAGGTTGCCCTCCAGGCCATCGCGCACCTCCTGCTCCGTCGGGTCAGGGTTGTCGTGCAGCAGGTCGATGCTCTGCATGATCATTCCGGGGGTGCAGTAGCCGCACTGCAGCGCATGGTTCTCGTGGAACGCCTGCTGCATGGGGTGCAGCTCACCGCCCGTCGCGAGCCCCTCGATCGTGGTCACCTCGTGACCGTCGGCCTGGACCGCCAGCACCGTGCACGACTTCACGCTCGCGCCGTCGAGATGCACGGTGCAGGCACCACAGTTGCTGGTGTCGCATCCGACGACTGTGCCGGTCTTACCGACCTGCTCTCGCAGGTAGTGCACGAGCAGGGTGCGGGGTTCGACGTCGTCGGAGTAGCCCACCCCGTCGACCTCGATGCTGATGCGAGCCATCTGCCATCCCTCTCCGACGAAAAAGGGTCACGAGCGACGCACCCCCGACGTTCGTGCCCCCAGGCACGGCTCGCGCGGCCCGACCCTTGCATGGGTGTTGGACACCTCACACACAACCCCTTGGCCGCGTGTCGCACAAGACCCTCTCGGGAAATCCTCAGGTTGGGTCGACCGTTCGGGATCTCACGCGTCGTGGTGGATGGGACCGGATATCCCGGCAAGGCGGTCACCCCTGCCGCCCCAGCGAAGGGCGATGATCTCTGCCGCGATGCTCACGGCGGTCTCCTCCGGGGTGCGGGCTCCGAGGTCGAGCCCGATGGGGCTGGACAGCCGCGTCAGCTCCTCGTCGCCGAGACCTGCCTCGCGGAGCCGCTCCACCCGGTCGTCGTGGGTGCGCCGGGACCCCATCGCCCCGACGTACGCGACGTCGGGGAGCCGCAGTGCCACCTCGAGCAGCGGCACGTCGAACTTGGGGTCATGGGTGAGCACGCAGACGACCGTGCGCCCGTCGACACGTCCGGCCCCAACCTCGTCGGTCAGGTACTTGTGCGGCCACGACACGACGACCTCGTCCGCCTCGGGGAAGCGGGAGGCGGTCGCGAACACCGGTCGAGCGTCGCACACCGTCACGTGGTAGCCGAGGAACGAGCCGACCCTGGCCACGGCGGCCGCGAAGTCGATGGCTCCGAAGACGAGCATCCGTGGCTTCGGGGCGTATGACGACACGAACACCGCCATCCCCTCGCCACGACGCTGACCGTCGGGCCCGTAGTGCAGCGTCTCGTTGCGCCCGGCCGCGAGCAGTCCGCGCGCATCAGCAGCGACTGCGTCGTCAGCGCGGCTCGAGCCGATCGACCCCTGCACGGGCTCGAGATGGTCCGTCGGCCTGATGACCATCCGACGCCCAACCCGGTCGGCGTCGTCATGAGCCACGACCGTGGCGACAGCGACAGGTTGGCCGGACCCGATATCTGCCGCGACGTCGCCCAACTCCGGGAACGTCTGCCTGTCGACGATCTCGACGAAGACATCGAGGATGCCCCCGCACGTCAGGCCGACCGCGAAGGCGTCGTCGTCGCTGACGCCATACCGCTGCAGCACGGGCCGCCTGTCGTCGATCACCTTTTGCGCGAGATCGTAGACAGCCCCCTCGACGCAGCCGCCGGAGACAGAGCCGACGGCCTCACCGTCGGGACCGACGAGCATCGCTGCACCTGGCAGTCGCGGCGCCGACTGGAATGTCGCGATCACGGTGCCGACGCCACAAGACTCGCCGGCCTGCCACCAGGGAAGCAGCCGATGGAAGACGTCACGCATCGGCAATCACCTTCAGGGCCTGCTCGAACGTCGCGATGCTGTGTCCCGCAAGGAAGAAGTCGACGAACGGAAGGGCAGCAACGATTCCGCCCTGCACGGGGGCGTATCCCGGCTTGCCTTGGTGCGGGTTGACCCAGATCACCCGATGGGCAAGCCGCTGGAGGCGCTGCATCTGGTCACCCAGCTGCGCGCTGTCGCCGCGCTCCCAACCGTCGCTCACGATGACCACGACGGCACCGCGGGCCATCCCCCGCTGCCCGTGACGGTCGATGAACACCCGCGTCGCCTCCCCCAGCCGGGTGCCACCCGACCAGTCGGGCACGGCCTGACCCGCCGCCTCGAGCGCTGCCTCGCCGTCCCGCAGACGCATCGCCCCGGTGACCCGGGTGAGTCGGGTCCCGATCGTGAACACCTCCGTGCGGGCAGGGCTTCCCTTCGTCACGACGTGGGCCCACCGCAGCAGGCTGTCTGCGTAAGGGCCCATCGACCCGGAGACGTCGATCAGCACAACCACACGCCGCGGCCGAGTCGTGCGGCGGCGGAACGTCAGCTCGGCGGGCTCGCCACCTCGGCGCAGCTGCCCCCGCAGGGTGCGGCGGGCATCGATCTCGCCTCGACGCGTGGACCGGCGCCGTCGTGACGTCCGTTGCGGCGGCGTTGGCCGGAGGAGGTTGAAGAGCCGGGCCAGCGCTGCTCTCTCGGCCGGGCTCATCGCCGCGATGTCCCGGTGCCGGAGCACCTCGGTCCTGCTCGCCGAGGCGCGGATGACGGTCTCCTTGCCGGACTCGCCTCCCTCGCCGTCTCCGTCCCCGAGGTCAGCCTGCGCGGCACGGCGCCGGGACTCCCGCGACGTGGGGGGCGCGAGGCCGGTGCCCGAGAACCAGGCCGTGAACACGTGGTCGTAGCGGTCGAGGTCCTCACGGGTCCCACACAGCGTGGCCCGCCCGGTCCAGTAGACCGCAGCCTGGTCGTCGACCCCGACCGCCGCACAGCCGCGAAGGAAAGTCGTCGTCCTATCCATCGTGACCGGGACCCCGGCGGCGCGTACGGCGACCGCGAAGGCGCCGAGGATCTCCTCAACCGGGTGTGCCGGTGCCGCGGTGGTCATCAGGACAAGATCCTGGCAAGGGAGGCCTGCACCCGTTCGGCGTCCTCGCGGTACTTCAGCACCGCCCCGAGAGTCGCGGCGGCCGTCTCGAGGTCGAGGTCGGTGGCGCCCAGGGTGTGCAGGGCCTGCGCCCAGTCGAGCGTCTCGGCGACTCCGGGGGGCTTCACCAGGTCGTCGCGTGCGCGCAGTCGGCCAATGGTCTGCGCGACCTGCTCGGCGAGGCGCCGGGGCACGTCGGGCAGCCGGCGCCGGACGATCTCGATCTCCCGCGTGAGACCGGGATGGTCGATCCAGTGGTAGAGGCAGCGGCGCTTGAGCGCGTCGTGCACCTCGCGGGTGCGGTTCGACGTGAGGACCACGATGGGGGGCGTGGCAGCGACGACGGTGCCGTACTCGGGGATGGTCACCTGGTTCGTCGAGAGCACCTCGAGGAGGAACGCCTCGAACTCGTCGTCGGCGCGGTCGATCTCGTCGATGAGAAGCACGACGGGGCTGTCGCGCAACGCCTGAAGGATCGGGCGGGCGAGCAGGAACCGCTCGTCGAACAGCGACTTCTCGACCTCGCTCTGGTCGACCGTACGGTCACCGGTGACTGCCTCCACCGTGCGCAGGTGCAGGATCTGGCGGGCGAAGTCCCAGTCGTAGAGCGCCTGGCTGGCATCGATTCCCTCGTGGCACTGCAGCCGGATGAGCTTGAGGTCGAGTGCCTCGGCAAGCGCCTCGGCCAACGCGGTCTTCCCAGTGCCGGGCTCACCCTCGAGCAGGAGCGGGCGGTGCATGGCCAGGGCGAGATAGCCGATCGTGGCCAGTCCGTCATCGGTGAGATAGCCGGTCTGCGACAGCCGCACTTGCAGTGCGGCGGCGGACGTGACCTCGGCGAGTCGGTACGGTTTCGCGGCATCGGTGGGAAGGGACATCAGACCAGCCTGGTATATCGCGCGCCATTCCCCAAGAGCCTCAGCGGTGTCCACGTCGCGACCCGACCCCAGGTCACCGCACTCGAACTGGTCGACGCGGTTGTCGGCGAGGTAGTCGCGGGCACCGCTGTCTCCCCTGGCCACCTCGATCACCCCGGTCCAGTGCTCGCGGCCGATCAGGACGGGGTGGCCTGGCACCCCGTCGTACGCCGCCCGAGCCAGCGTGTCCGGCCCCGCCTCGACGAGCAGCCGGCGTACGACGGGCTCGCTGACGTCGGGAGTGTCGACGAGCATCACGAGCACCCCGATGTCGTCGGGCCGTTCGAGCATGACCTGGCTCAGTCCGGCGCGCAGCGACGCGCCCATGCCCTCGTCCCAGTCGGGGGCCTCGACGACTGCGCAGCCCGCCGGCACCAGCCTTCGCACGGTCTCGCCCTCCGCCCCGATGACCACATAGACCGCCGAAGCGCCGGCCGCCTGCAAGGTCTCGGCCGCGCGAGCGACCCACGGCGTGCCGTCGCCGCCGCGGACAAGCGCCTTCGGCTGGCCCAGTCTCCGCCCCGCACCGGCGGCCAGCACCAGGCCGACGACCTGACGGCCGGGACCTCCTGTGGTCGACCGGGGCTGCATACAGACAACGTTACGTTCTGGCGGGATTGCCGCGCTCAGCCGGCGGCGTGTGTCCGGGACACCAGCTCCACCTCGCGCATGGCGCGCAGCACGTTGCCATGGGCGAGCCTGGTCAGCTCGGTGTCGGACCAGCCGCGGCCGCGAAGCGTGTCCAGCAGCAGCGGATAGCTCGACACATCACCCATCCGCTCGGGGAAGAACGTCGCGCCGTCGTAGTCGCCGCCGAGCCCGACGTGGTCGACGCCCGCGACCTCCCGGACGTGCTCGGCGTGGTCCGCCACGTCGTCGACCGTGCAGGCAGGTGGCGGGTGGGTCTGCATCCGTTCGGCGAGCACCGGGTCGACGTCGGAGAAGCGGCGGCGGTCGCCACCACGCCCCTCGGTGACGTCGAGACACTCCGCGTACCAGTCCGCGACGCCCTGGTGCACGAACATCGGGACGAACGTCACCATGCAGACGCCGCCTCCCCGCGCCATGTCCGCGAGCACCTCATCGGGGACGTTCCGGTCGCTGTCACACAGCGCCTTGGCGCAGCTGTGGCTGAAGACCACCGGTGCGACCGTGGTCTCCAGCGCGTCGCGCATCACGTCGGGCGACACGTGGGAGAGGTCGACGAACATGCCGAGCCGGTTCATCTCCCGCACGACTCCGCGGCCGAAGTCGCTCAGTCCGCCGAGGATAGGCTCGTCGGTGGCGGAGTCGGCCCACGGCACGTTCTCGTTGTGGGTCAGCGTCAGGTAGCGGACGCCGAGCTCATACATCATCCGCAGGGTCCCGAGCGAGCCGCCGATGCTGTGGCCTCCCTCCATGCCCAGCAGCGAGGCGACTCGTCCGGACTCGACGGCGAGATCGACGTCGGCCGCGGTGGTCGCGAGCGAGAGGCGGTCGTCATACCGGGCGACGAGGCGCTTGACGAAGTCGATCTGTTCCAGCGTGGCCGTCACCGCTGAGTCGCCGACCAGCCTGCACGGGACATACACCGACCAGAACTGTGCGCCCACCCGTCCCCGGCGTAGCCGGGGCAGGTCCGTCTGGAGTCGCGGCTCGCCCGCGAGCAGGTCGGCCTGGTCGAGCTCGTAGCCACACAGCTCGCGCATTGCCCAGGGCAGGTCGTTGTGGCCGTCGAAGACATACGGCGGGTCCGTCACAAGGGCATCCTCGCAGCGGCGTGCGATAGTCGACCCATGCCCCCGCTGACCCCGGACGAGGCGGCCGCCGTCGCGGCCGTCGACGACGAGGAGGTCCGGCGCGACCTGTGCGACCTCGTCGCGATCGCATCCGTCGACGGCACCCCGGGCGAGGCCGAGGTGCAGCGCTGGGGGGCGGTCCGACTCGCCGAGCTCGGCCTCACCGTCGACTGCTGGGACATCGACGTCGCCGCCGAGCAGCGACAGCCCGACTTCCCCGGGATGGAGGTCGAGCGCGCCACGGCCGTTGGTTGCGTCGGGGTCATGGGCGATGCCACGGATACGCCGGCGCTGGCGCTCTACGGACACACCGACGTCGTACCGCCGGGCGATCTTGAGCACTGGCCTGTCGCAGACCCGTTCACCCTCCGGGTAGTGGACGGGATCGGCTGGGGCCGCGGCTCCTGCGACATGAAAGCCGGCGTCGCGGCAGCGCTCGGCGCGGTGGCAGCCGTACGGCGATCCGGCGTGCCGCTAGCGGCGCCATTGGCCGTGCATCTGGTCAGCGGCGAGGAGGACGGTGGCCTCGGTGCCTTCGCGACCTTGCGTCGAGGCCATCGTGCGTCGGCGTGCATCAGCGGCGAGCCAACGGGTGGCGACCTGATCCTGGCCAACGCGGGCTCGCTCACGTTCCGGCTGGAGGTTCCAGGACTGGCGACCCACGGCTCGACCCGCGGCCGCGGCGTCAGCGCGGTCGAGAAGTTCGAGGTGGTTCACCGGCGCCTCCGCGAGCTCGAGACAACCCGCAATGCGACCTCGGCACCGCTCTTCGAGCACCTGGACCTGCCCTGGCCACTGTCGGTGGGCGTCGTGACGGCAGGTGGCTGGGCGAGCACGGTGCCGGACCTGCTGGTCGCCGAGGGCCGCTACGGCGTACGTATCGACGAGACCGTGGACGACGCGATGCGGATCTTCGAAGAGGCGGTCACCGACGCGAGCGAGGCTGACCCGTGGCTCGGCGACCACCCGGTGCGGGTCTCATGGCCGGGCGGCATGTTCGCTCCCGGCTCTCTGCCGGCAGGTCATCCGCTCCTGAGCCGGGTCGCCGAGGCCGTCACCGATGTCGTCGGACGTCGGCCGCGGGCCGTCGGGGGCCCGTACGGCTCTGACCTGCGCCATTACGCGGCCGCCGGGGTCCCAATGCTCCAGTACGGGCCGGGAGATGTGCGGTATGCCCACGCGACCTACGAGCACGTCGCTCTCGAGGACGTGTACTCGTGTGCTCGTGTGTACGCCGTGCTGGCCGTGCGCGCATGCGGTCTCATCCCCCCGCAGCTGCGGGAGACTGCAGGGCGACACGCCGGGTGACACCTGCAATCTCCCGCAATTGACGGAGGGTGGGATCAGCGGTTCAGTGCCTGACGTCGATGACGATCCGGCTCGGCGACTGGAGCTCGAGCACCCGGAAGTCTGAGCGGTGCCGAAGCGCCAGACCAAACGACACCTGGCCTTCGAAGTCGCCGGTGAAAGCGACGCCGCGCAGGACCGGCAGCCGGTACTGCTGCAGCTGTGCGCCCTCGTAGACGTTGGTGCCGTGCGCGTTGTGAGCCTTGGCCGGTGACAAGGTGATGGCGATGAACGAGCGGCCACGGAGAGGAACGGCCTGTCCCGAACCGTCGTACCTCAATGAGCGCACGTACCTCACCGTGGAGCCCGGCACCCGTCCGTCGAGGTCGATGACGACGCGGTCGAAGCGCCGGTGCTCGCCGACCCGAAGGTCGACGACCTTCGGGGTTGGCGACGCGCTGTGGGTGACGTGGACCGGGGCGGTGTCCCACACCGGCTGGGCAAGACTCGCGGGAGCAGTGGCGACACTGCTCACCAGTGCCGCGGTAACGGCCACCACCGACATCGTCAGTTTCCTCATGATGCACCTCCGTGCAGTTGTGGGTCTCGCCGTCAGGACACTGGAAACCTCGTGCCTGGTACACGCGCAGGGCAGGTCAGCGGTTGGCAGCGAGCCGGCTGCGACGGTCCGGCAGAGCGAGCTCTCGCAGGCGTCGACCCGCGCCGTGTGCCCGAGCGCTTGGCCGGCGGCGTAGCGTTCAGATGGCGTCCGGGTCTTGACGGTCGCGCGCCTCACCCCACTCGGTCGGAGGATGGATGGCAGACCACGCGCAGCGCAGCACCGTCGAGCTCAAGGTCAACGGAGACGACCAGGTGCTCTACCTCGACCACCGCACCACGCTACTCGACGCCTTGCGGGAGCACCTCGACCTCACCGGGTCGAAGAAGGGCTGCGACCACGGGCAGTGCGGGGCCTGCACGGTGCTCGTCGACGGCCGGCGGGCAAATGCGTGCCTGCTGCTCGCCGTCGCCCAGCAGGGCCGAGAGATCACCACGATCGAGGGACTGTCCACCGGCGGTGAGCTCCACCCGGTGCAGCAGGCATTCATCGACCACGACGGCTTCCAGTGCGGCTACTGCACTCCCGGTCAGATCTGCTCGGCCGTGGCCGTCCTCGACGAGGCCGAGCGGGGGTGGCCGAGCGCCGTCACCGCCGACGTCGCGGCAGCCGACGTACGGCTCGACGCCGCCGAGATCCGGGAGCGGATGAGCGGCAACCTCTGCCGCTGCGGGGCATACGTCAACATCGTCACAGCGGTGTCGGCTGCGGCGAAGGGTGGGGCATGAAGGAGTTCGGGTATGTGCGGCCGGCCGATGCCGCCGAGGCCGTTGCCACGACGTACGCCGATGCGAACGCCCGCTACCTGGGCGGGGGCACCAACCTCGTCGACCTGATGAAGCTCGGTGTCGAGACGCCGAGCCTCCTCGTCGACATCGCCGGCCTCCCACTCGGGCAGATCGAGGCGACCGACGACGCAGGTCTGCGCATCGGGGCACTGGCCAGCAACACCGACATCGCCGTGGATCGCCTCGTGCGCGACGGGTTCCCGCTGCTGAGCGAGGCGCTGCTCTCGGGTGCGTCCGGGCAGCTGCGCAACACCGCCACCGCTGGTGGCAACCTGCTGCAGCGCACCCGCTGTGGCTACTTCACCGATATCTCCAAGCCGTGCAACAAGCGGCAGCCGGGGGCAGGCTGCGCCGCCAAGGAGGGCGAGCACCGCAACCACGCGATCCTCGGCGCCTCCACGCACTGTGTCGCCACCCACCCGTCGGACTTCGCCGTTGCGCTGGCGGCACTCGACGCGCGGGTGGAGGTGGAATCCCCCGCGGGGACGCGCACGCTTGCGCTTTCCGACTTCTACCTCCCGGTGGGCGACACACCCCAGCACGAGGTTGCCCTCGAGCACGGCGAGCTGATCACCGCCATCCTCGTCCCGGCTCCGCCAGACGCCGCCCGGTCGCGGTACCGCAAGGTGCGCGAGCGGGCGTCATACGCCTTCGCGATCGGCTCGGTCGCCGCCGTGGTGGTGGTTGACGACGGCACCATCCGCGACGTACGCATCGCCATCGGAGCGGTGGCCTCGATGCCCTGGCGAGCCAGGCTGGCCGAAGCCGCCCTCTCCGACGTGGCACCGTCGGCCGCCTCCTTCGCCGCCGCAGCCGATCTCGAGCTGGCGCACGCCCGTCCGCTGCGTGACAACACCTACAAGATCCCGCTGGTCCGGGACCTGATCGTGGCCACGCTGTGCGAGCTGACAGGGGTCCCCACATGACGGTCATCGAGAAAGCCGAGCAGCAAGTCGGCACCTCGACCACCCGCATCGAGGCAGTCGACAAGGTGACGGGAGCCGCCCGCTATGCCGGGGAGTACCCGCTCGACGAGCTCGCGCACGGCGTCGTCGTCACGTCCACCATCGGCCGCGGCCGCGTCGCGTCGGTCGGCGCCGACGAGATCCTGGCGATGCCGGGCGTGATTGCGGTGCTGCACCACGGCAACGCCCCACGCCTCCACGACCCCGGTGACGCCACGTTGCTGCTGCTGCAGGCTGACACGGTGCCCCACCAAGGCGCCGTCGTCGCCCTCGTCGTGGCGTCCAGCCTCGAGCAGGCGCGGGCTGCTGCCGAGGCCCTTGTCGTCACGTACGACGAGGAGCCGCACGACGTCGGCTTCACGGCCGACCACCCCAAGATGTACGTCCCCGACCACGTCAACCCCGCTTTCGACACCGAGACCGTGATCGGCGACGTCGATGCGGCAACGCAGGCGGCAGAGGTCGTCGTCGACGCGACGTACACCACGCCCACCCAACAGAACAACGCGATGGAGCCACATGCCACGACAGCGACGTGGCACGGTGACCATCTCACCGTCTTCGACTCCAACCAGGGTGCCGCGTCAGTCAAGCAGTCAATCGTGAAACTGTTCGGTCTCGACCAAGACCAGGTGCGCGTGTTGTCTGAGCACGTCGGCGGCGGCTTCGGTTCGAAGGGAACGGCTCGGGCACCGGTGGTGCTGGCCTCCATGGCGGCCCGGACGACGGAACGCCCCGTGCGGGTCGCGCTCAGCCGGCAGCAGATGTTCTCGCTCGTCGGATACCGCACGCCGACCATCCAGCAGATGCGGCTGGCCGCGGGCCGGGACGGAACCATCACCGCGATCGACCATCTGGCCTATTCGCAGACGTCGACGGTGCTGGAGTTCGCCGAGCAGACGGCGGTGATCTCGCGGATGATGTACGCCACCGAGACGCTGCGCAGCCGGCACAGGCTTGTCGCGCTCGACGTGCCGACGCCGCGCTGGATGCGCGCGCCCGGGGAGGCACCCGGCTCGTTCGCACTCGAGTCCGCAATAGACGAGCTAGCCGAGGCCTGTGGCGTCGACCCGATAGAGCTGCGCATCCGCAACGAGCCGACGACCGAGCCCGAGTCCGGCCTGGCCTTCAGCAGTCGCTCTCTCGTCGCCTGCCTGCGTGAGGGGGCGCAACGCTTCGGCTGGCACGACCGCGACCCCCGCCCCGGCATCCGGCAGGACGGACGTTGGTTGCTCGGCACCGGAGTAGCGGCGGCGACGTACCCCGCGCGTACCGCGCCCTCGACCGCCGCTGCCACCGCCGAGCCGGACGGCCGGTTCACGGTCCGGGTCACCGCCTCCGACATCGGCACCGGCGCCCGCACCGCTCTCACACTCGTTGCGGCCGACGCGCTCGGTGTGGCGCCCGGCCAGGTCACGGTGCTCATCGGGGACAGCGAGTTCGGTCAGGCCATGATCGCCGGCGGCTCGATGGGGATGTCGTCGTGGACATGGGCCGTCACGGACGCCTGTCACGAGCTGCTGGTCGAGCGCGCCCAGCGGGAGATCCCGGCCGACGGGATCACCGTGACGGCCGACACCGCCGCCAAGGTCAAGGCGATGTCGCGGCTGTCTCGGCACTCCTTCGGGGCACAGTTCGCCGAGGTTGCCGTCGACGTACGGACCGGCGAGGTACGCGTACGGCGGATGTTGGGCATCTTCGCTGCCGGGCGGATCGTCAACCCCCTCACCGCACGCTCTCAGCTCATCGGCGGTATGACGATGGGGCTGTCGGCGGCGCTGCTCGAGGAGGCGATCATGGACTCCGCCTCAGGCGACTACGTCAACCACGACCTGGCCGGTTACCACGTCGCCGCACATGCGGACGTCCCGAGCATCGAGGTCGGCTGGGTCGACGAAGTGGACCATGAGGTCAACCCCGCCGGCGTCAAGGGCATCGGCGAGCTCGGCATCGTCGGGGCTCCGGCCGCGATCGCGAACGCCGTCTGGCACGCCACCGGGGTCCGCCAGCGCGACCTGCCGATCCGCCCCGACCGCGTCATCGACACCCACCCACGCCCGAACACCGCTTGAGCATCGTTCGGCCTGCTACCGCGCGCTGATTCGGTGCGGTAGCGGTGCTCGGTCGCGAGAGCGGAACGGCGGCGAGTACGAGCAACCAGCGATCGCCGTCGGTTGAAAGCCGCTCGTTACCCAATGGCGGAGCCGACGCAGACCAGGAGGAAGCCGATGAGCAGGAGCCAGGATCGGAGGCCCTGGAAGAACTCCCACCGGTCGCGGGTCTGTTTCCAGTCAGGTGGGGGGCTCTCGGCGTCCCACTTGCCGGTGGCAAGGTTGATCGGCACGTTGAACACGACCGTCGAGACCAGCGCCAGTACGAAGGCGGCGACCGCCAGCCAGCGCCAGAGCTGCGAGCCACCGTCACCACTACTCGCCGACGAGATCGCGAGCACGACGCACAGCGTCATCCCCACCGGCATCACCCTGCCGAAGGTCCGCAGCAGGCCTTGCTCGACCTGCAGATGTGCCGTCGGCGGCAAACGGCGGATCACCGGATGCACGAACGCGTACGACCCGAACTCCGCACATGCCACGAAGCCGGTGATCACCAGCGTCGCGAACTCGAGGACGTTCACTCGTTGTCCCCTCGAGGCTCGGATTCCGACAGGCCGAACCGGTCATAGACCCGGCGCAACGGAGCCGGTGCCCACCAGTTGGCGTCACCGCCGAGACGCAGGAAGGCGGGCACCAGCAAGCCACGCACCAGCGTCGCGTCGAGCAGTATCGCAAGGGTCATGGCCAGACCGAACAGCTTGATGGTGTTGACGTGCGAGGTGAGTGCGAAGGCGATGAAGGTGATGGACAGCACGCCGGCGGCAGCGGTCATGATCCGGCCGGTGCGTTGGAGGCCGTTCGCAACGGCGGCCGTGTTGTGGCCCCCGTTCGCGTCGTACTCCTCCTTGATCCGTGAGATGAGGAACACCTCGTAGTCCATCGACAACCCGAAAGCGATGCAGAACACCAGCATCGGGATCGCGGTGTCGATGGTGCCGGTGGAGGTGAAGTCCAACAGCCCAGACAGGTTGCCGTCCTGGAAGATCCACACCATCGCGCCGAAGACCGCACCCAAGCTCAGCACGTTCAGCACGAGGGCCTGCAACGGGATGAGGAGGCTCCCGGTCATCAGAAACAGGAGCACGAACGTCGCGACCGCGATGATCGCCAACGCGAGCGGGACTCTCGAGAAGATGCTGTCCTTGGAGTCGGCGAGGTCGGCGGACTGGCCCGTCACCAGGAACTCGGTTCCGGTGTCGAGCTCGCGGATGTCGCGGACCAGCTGCTCGCCCTCCGGGGAGATCGGCTCGACACCGGAGCGGACCTCCATGTACGCACCGGTGCCATTGTCGAACCTGGCCGCGGCCGGGCCGGGTTCGCTGACCTGGTCCCCGTCGGCGTAGGTACCGGTGACGGTCTCGACCGCAGCGACCTCCGCCAGCTCGGAGATCTGCTGAGCGAGCCCAGCTGCCTGCTCCGGACCGCCGGAGGGCAGCACCACCGAGAGTGCGCTCGCGCCTCCGCCGCCGAACTCGGTGCGCAGTGTGTCGCCCACCACTCGCACCGCCTGGTCGCGAGGTAGGTACCGGTCATCGGGCAACCCGAACGTCACACCGAGCAGCGGCGTTGCCAGCAACACGAGCAGCAGGACAACCGGCGTGCCCACCTGCAGCGGCCGGCGCATCACTGTGGTCGCGATCCGATGCCACCTGCCGGTGCCCGTCGCGACAGGCCGCCGGCCTTTGCCGATGGCCAGCCTGTCGACCCGTGACCCGAGCACCGACAGCAGGGCCGGCAAGCTGATCAGCGCGCCGAGCATGGCGATCGACACGACGGCGACACCGCCGTACGCGAACGAGCGGAGGAAGTACAGCGGGAAGATCAGCAAGGCGGACAGCGCAACAGCGACGATGAGCCCGCTGAACGCAACCGTGCGCCCGGCGGTCTGCACCGTGCGCGCGATCGCTTGCTCCGTGCCCAGTCCAGCCGCGATCTCCTCGCGGAACCGCGAGACGATGAGCAGGCTGTAGTCGATCGCAAGTCCGAGTCCGAGTGCAGTGGTCAGGTTGATGGCGAAGATGGAGACGTCGGTAGCTTGACTGACCAAGAACAAGGACAGGAACGTGCCCAAGACCGCGATCGCGCCGACGCCGATCGGCAGAAGTCCGCTGATCACGCTGCCGAAAACCAGCGCCAGCAGGATCAGCGTGAGCGGCACGGCGATCGCCTCAGCGATCGCCAAGTCCTCGCCGATGATCCCGCCGAGGGACACGCCGAGTGCCGCAGGACCGCCGGTGTCGATCTCCAGACCGCCCCGAGCTGCGTAGTCGGCGATGATCGGCTCTGCGGCCGCCTCCACCGCCTCCTCGTCGCCAGCTAGCCGGACCAGGATCAGTGCCCTGTCGCCGTTCTCACTGCGCAACGCAGGATTGCCGGTGCTCCAGTACGACACGGCCTGTGCCACTCCCGACTCATCCGCGACCTCGTCGGTCAGCGCTTGCCCGGCGGCCTTGGCGGTTGCCGAGTCGACTCCACCGTCCGCGGTGACCACCATGACGAGGTCCGGACTACCGGCGTCGAACTCCTCCGCAAGCAGTACCCGGGCCCGAACCGACTCTGCGTCCGGGTCGTCGAACCCGCCGCCCTTCAACTGGCTGAACACCGAGACGCCGGACACACCGGCAAGAGCGACGAACACCACCGTGCCGACCAACAGCGCCCAACGCCGGTGGAAGACGAACCGACCCAACCACGCAAACATTGCTCGCCTCTCGGCCGCCCGGGAAGGGCCAACGTCCGCCCTAGTTCAGTTGAGAGTAGTATAGACCGGAGTATGATGCTAGAGACGACTTCCGGGAGCGACTCTGGTGCAGTCAGCGGTCGGTCGGTCCCGACTGCGCGTCGAGCAGCGCTTGGACCTCAGCCGTCCAGGCAATGGTCGCCTCAGCCTGCAACACGCAGTAGCGAGCAGATGCTCGCCCGAAACGCCGCGAGTCAGCTGGATCTAGTCCGTCCAGATGCGCGATCACCGTCGACAGCTCAGCGCGAAGTGCCTCTGCCCGGTCGCGATGCACCCGCAACTGGTCGGCAAGTCGGTCGGGGCTCATGTATGCGCCGAGGAACGTCTTGAGCACTGCCAGATCCTGATTGCGCCGGCGCTGCTGGGGCTGGGCAGAGTCGAGCCACTCGCGGAGCGCCGACATCCCGGCTGGGGTGGTCTCGTAGACCCGCTTGTTCGGGTAGCGGTCCTGCCGGACGGCGGTGCCACGTGCCCAGCCCAGCTCCTCCAGCCGGGCCAGCTCGGTGTAGAGCTGGCTGCGGCTGACCGGCCAGAAGTGGCGCACCGACCTGTTCGCGAGGGCAGCGATGTCGTAACCCGAGCCAGGCCGCTTGGCCAACAGCCCCAAGACGACGAAGGTTGTCGCCGAGGCGTTCATGTCGGTATTCTAGACTAGTTTTTGCTGGACTACTCCGTCGGCGCCCGACTGATCATTCGGCCGGAGGAACCGTGGGGCAGAGCGTCACACTTCCGTCACCCAGATTGCCTCGCTGCGGACGGCCGGTGCGATGGAATGGGTCCATGAGCGACGTCCCTCTGCACCAACACGCGTTGCTGTCCGACTGCGGATCGGCGGCGCTAGTCACGTCCGCCGGGTCGGTGGACTGGCTGTGCCTGCCCCGATTCGACAGCTCGCCCGTGCTAGCACGGCTCCTGGACGACGACGCCGGGCACTTCCTCATCGCCCCGGCGAGCCACGGTTGCACCTCGACCTGGCGTTACCGCCCATCCAGTCTGGTGCTGGACACGACGTGGCCGTGCCCCGACGGCGAGCTGGTTGTCACCGACGCAATGGCGCTGGGCGCTCGTGAGCGTGGGCACGAGCTGGGCCGCACCGCCCCCGGTGTGCTGTTGAGACACGCCCGGTGCACACGAGGGTCGGTCACGGTGACGGTGGAGTTCGTGCCTCGGCCCGAGTTCGGGCTCGTACACCCCCGCCTGACGTCTTCTCGAGGGGCTGTTGTCGCCGACGGCGGTGCCAGCGTGCTTGTCTTGAGCAGCGAGGTCGACCTCCAGCTGACAGGTGCCCGAGCGACGGGCACCCTGACGCTGCACGAGGGCGAGGACGTGACGTTCGCGCTGCAGCAGTGCGACGCGTGGGGCCCGGCTTCGAAGACATGGAAGCCGCGCAAGGTACGCCGGCGGTTGGAGGCCAGCGAGATGTCCTGGCGCAGCTGGTCGCGCCTGCATCAACACTACGAAGGCCCGCTGCGGGAGCTGGTCCATCACAGTGGAGTGGTGCTGCAAGGTCTGACCTACGCGCGGAGCGGCGCCGTGGTCGCCGCGCCCACGACGAGTCTGCCGGAGGGCGTGGGAACAGGTCGCACCTGGGACTACCGCTACACGTGGGTGCGCGACGCCAGTATGACGTTGCAAGGTCTCTTCGTCGCGGCCTGCCCGGACGAGGCCGGACGCTTCTTCGCGTTCCTGGCCAGGGCAGCAGCGACCCAGCTGGAGCGGGGGCTGCACCTGCAGATCATGTTCGGCATCGGTGGTGAGCGGGACCTGTCTGAACGAGAGGTCCCCCACCTCGCGGGCTGGCGCCGGAGCGGACCGGTGCGCGTAGGCAACGACGCCTGGGGCCAGCGTCAGCTTGACGTCTACGGCGCCTTGATGGATGCGGCCTACACCCTGCGGGTCCAGCTCGGAGACTTGGACGAGCCGACCCGGCTGTTCCTTGTCGCCGCGGTTGATGCTGCGGCCTCACTGTGGGGGGAGGACGACCAGGGAATCTGGGAGGTTCGAGGGCCGGCCCGGCCCTTCCTGCACAGCAAGCTGATGTGTTGGGTGGCTTTGGACCGCGGCATCTCGATGGCGGAGCGGCTCCGGCCGGAGGACGCGAAGGCTGCCGCGTGGACGGTCGCCCGCGACGAGCTCCGGGTCGCGATCCTCGACCTCGGGTGGAGCGAGCCTGCGGGCGCCTTCACCCAGTCGTTCGGGTCAGACGATCTCGACGCCTCCGTCCTCCTGATGAGCATCGTCGGCTTCCTGCCTCCGTCCGACCCGCGGCTACTGTCGACCATCGACGCCATCGAGAACGGACTGCGAGACGAGCGCGGGCTGATCTACCGCTACCAGGGCGATGACGGGTTCCCCGAGCCGGAGGGAACATTCCTCCTGTGCACGTTCTGGCTGGCCCACGCCCTCGCACTCAGCGGGCAGGTCGAGCGAGCCCGGCAGACGCTCCTTCGGGGGGCATGCTGCGCCACCGAGCTTGGACTGTTCGCGGAACAGGTCGACCCGTCCACGGGCGAGCTCCTGGGGAACTTCCCCCAGGCGTTCAGCCATCTGGGTCTGGTCAACGCGGCCCAGGCCCTGGCAGACGCCGAGCGTGCGGTCGGCGGATCAGCATGAGCTGACTTTCGCCGTCCCCACGACCTGTGGCCGGGCACGGCCCCTACCGGACGACGAAGGCCCCGAGCGTGGTGCTCGGGGCCTTCGTGTCGATGATGCGGAGAACGTCGTTAGAAGTCCATCCCGCCCATGTCGGGAGCCCCGCCACCGCCGGGCGCGGCCTTCTCGGGCTTGTCGGCGACGACGGCTTCGGTCGTGAGGAAGAGCGCCGCGATCGAGGCAGCGTTCTGCAGCGCAGAACGGGTCACCTTGACCGGGTCGTTGATCCCCTCGGCCAGCATGTCGACGTACTCACCGGTGTCGGCGTTGAGGCCGTGACCTGACTCCAGGTTGCGGACCTTCTCGGCCACCACTCCACCCTCGAGACCCGCGTTGATGGCGATCTGCTTGAGCGGTGCCTCGGCGGCGAACTTGACGATGGCAGCGCCAGTCGCCTCGTCGCCGGTCAGCTCGAGCTTCTCATAGGCAGCGGCGGTCGCCTGCACGAGCGCGACGCCACCACCGGCGACGATGCCCTCCTCGACAGCAGCCTTCGCGTTGCGGACAGCGTCCTCGA
>JACDHG010000160.1 GCA_013821195.1 Propionibacteriales bacterium | reverse complement strand
GCTTCACGATCAAGGGGAACACGACCTCGATGAAGTACCACCAGCCCGACGGCCGTTGGTACGAACAGACCGAGGCCGAGGTGTGGTTCGCCAGCACGCAGACCGCCGAGCGGGCCGGGTTCGTCGAAGCCGGCTCGAAGGCATCCGTCGAGGCGACGGCGGCGAAGGAGGAGGACAAGTGAGCGAGCTTGCGAGCGAACAGTTCAGGAGAGCAGCAGTGCTCACGAGCCTGACGAGCGATAGCGAGGCAGCGAAGTGAGCAACCTCTACAAGGACCATCGCGACGTACTTCTCTCACCGGTCGTGAGTGAGAAGTCCTACGCGCTCCTCGACCAGAACAAGTACACCTTCCTGGTGCACCCGGACTCCAACAAGACCGAGATCAAGATCGCCGTCGAGAAGGTGTTCAACGTCAAGGTCACGAGCGTCAACACGATCAACCGTCCGGGCAAGCGTCGCCGCACCCGATTCGGGTACGGCAGCCGTCCCGACACAAAGCGCGCCATCGTCAGCATCGTCGAGGGTCAGCGCATCGACATCTTCGGAGGTCCGGTCTCCTGACCGGGCTCGACAACGAGGACTGAGAACTCATGGGTATCCGCAAGTACAAGCCGACGACGCCGGGCCGTCGCGGCTCGAGCGTCGCAGACTTCGTCGAGGTCACGCGCTCGACTCCGGAGAAGACTCTGGTGAAGCCGCTGCCGAGAAAGGGTGGCCGCAACAACCAGGGCCGGATCACGACCCGCCACCAGGGCGGCGGCCACAAGCGCGCTTACCGCATCATCGACTTCCGTCGCTATGACAAGGATGGTGTGCCGGCCAAGGTGGCTCAGATCGAGTACGACCCCAACCGCACAGCTCGCATCGCCCTGCTGCACTACGCCGACGGTGAGAAGCGCTACATCATCGCTCCGAACGGCCTGAAGCAGGGCACGCACGTCGAGAACGGCATCGGGGCAGACATCAAGCCAGGGAACAACTTGCCGCTGCGCAACATCCCGGTCGGCACGACAGTGCACGCGATCGAGCTCCGACCAGGCGGTGGTGCGAAGATCGGCCGCTCCGCTGGGGTGTCGGTGCAGCTCGTCGCCCGCGAGGGTAGCCGAGCTCAGCTGCGGATGCCGTCCGGCGAGATGCGCTACGTCGACGTACGCTGCCGTGCCACCATCGGCTCGGTCGGCAACGCCGAGCAGTCGAACATCAACTGGGGCAAGGCCGGGCGGATGCGCTGGAAGGGCAAACGCCCGACCGTCCGCGGCGTCGCCATGAACCCGGTCGACCACCCGCACGGTGGCGGCGAGGGTAAGACCTCGGGTGGCCGTCACCCGGTCTCTCCTTGGGGCCAGGTCGAAGGCCGGACGCGCAAGCGCAAGGCCAGCGACCAGCTGATCGTCCGTCGCCGTAGATCCGGCAAGCGCTGAGAAGGGCCTAGACATGCCACGTAGCCTGAAGAAGGGCCCGTTCGTCGACGACCACCTGCAGAAGAAGGTGGACGTGCAGAACGACAAGGGTACGAAGAACGTCATCAAGACATGGTCTCGTCGCTCGATGATCGTGCCGACCATGATCGGTCACACGATTGCCGTGCATGACGGCCGTAAGCACGTTCCGGTGTTCGTCACCGACTCCATGGTGGGTCACAAGCTGGGCGAGTTCGCTCCGACCCGAACCTTCCGTGGGCACGAGAAGGACGACCGCAAGAGCCGCCGCCGCTGAGCGCTGGGACAACGAGACCATCGCCGTCGAGACCAGATCTCCGAAGAGAGTTGACTGAGAAATGAGCGTTACCGAGCGCAGGCGCATCAGCGCCCGCCGTGAGAGCCTGCTGGGCGACCAGCCAGGAGCTTTCGCTGTCGCGCGCTTCGTCCGCGTGACGCCGATGAAGGCTCGACGTGTTGTCGACATGGTCCGTGGCGTGCCTGTCGACGAGGCTCTGGCCACGCTCCGCTTCGCGCCGCAAGCCGCGGCTGAGACCGTGTACAAGCTCCTCGAGAGCGCTGTCGCCAACGCGACGACGACCGAGGACCTCGAGCGCAACACCCTCGTGGTGTCGAAGGCCAAGGTCGACGAAGGCCCGACGATGAAGCGGTTCCGCCCCCGGGCGCAGGGTCGCGCGACCCGCATCCTCAAGCGCACGAGCCACATCACGCTCGTCGTGCAAGCCGCTGACCAGGTCGGCGACCAAACTACTGGAGGTGCCCGCTAATGGGTCAGAAGGTCAACCCGCACGGTTTCCGTCTCGGGATCTCCACGGACCACAAGAGCCGTTGGTTTGCCGACAAGCTTTACAAGTCGTACGTCGGTGAGGACGTCGCGATCCGCAGGCTCCTCACCAAGGGGATGGACCGCGCCGGCATCAGCCGGGTCGAGATCGAGCGCACTCGCGATCGCGTCTCGGTGACGATCTACACCGCTCGTCCTGGGATCGTGATCGGTCGCCGCGGTGCCGAGGCCGACCGCATCCGCGAGAACCTCGAGACGCTCACCGGCAAGCAAGTCAAGCTGAACATCCGTGAGGTCCTCAACCCGGAGGTCGACGCACAGCTCGTCGCTCAGGGTGTGGCCGAGCAGCTGTCGAGCCGGGTGGCATACCGCCGGGCCATGCGCAAAGCCATGCAGACCTCGATGCGGTCGGGTGCCAAGGGCATCAAGATCCAGTGCTCGGGCCGACTTGGCGGAGCGGAGATGTCGCGCTCGGACTTCTACCGCGAGGGTCGCGTTCCCTTGCACACGCTGCGGGCGGACGTCGACTACGGCTTCTACGAGGCGAAGACCACGTTTGGCCGCATCGGTGTGAAGGTCTGGATCTTCAAGGGCGAGGTCGCCGGGACTCGCGCCGAGCGCGAGACTCAAGCAGCGCAGCTTGCGCAGGCCGGGAACCGGAACCGTCCGACGAGCCGAGGCCGCCGTCCTGAGCGTCCCGAGCGGAGCGACCGCCGTCCAGCCGCGGACGCCCCAGCCGTGACCGAGGCGCCCGCCGGCAGCAGCACCGCAGGCGGGTCCACCCCCGCTGAGACCACCGGACAGGTGGGCTGACCCATGCTGATTCCTCGCAGGGTCAAGCACCGCAAGCAGCACCACCCCAAGCGCACCGGGATGGCGAAAGGTGGCACCGAGCTCGCCTTCGGCGACTTCGGCATCCAGGCGGTCGAGGGCCACTATGTCACCAACCGCCAGATCGAGTCCGCTCGTATCGCCATGACCCGTCATATCAAGCGTGGCGGCAAGGTGTGGATCAACATCTACCCCGACCGGCCGTTGACCAAGAAGCCGGCCGAGACTCGGATGGGATCCGGCAAGGGCTCTCCCGAGTGGTGGATCGCCAACGTCAAGCCGGGGCGTGTCATGTTCGAGCTCTCGGGCGTGTCGGAGCCGATCGCACGTGAGGCCCTCAGCCGTGCCATCCATAAGCTCCCCATGAAGTGTCGCTTCGTGAGCCGTGAGACAGGTGACTTCTGATGAGTGCCACCACGGCAGCCGAGATGCGCCACCTCGACGCCGACTCCCTCGAGGAGAAGCTGCGCGAGGCCAAGGAAGAGCTGTTCAACCTTCGTTTCCAGGCGGCCACGGGCCAGCTGGAGTCGCACGGGCGTCTGCGCGCCGTACGACGCGACATCGCCAGGATCTACACGATCCTGCGCGAGCGTGAGCTGGGCATCTCGGCCCAGGTGACCACCGACGGTGAGGGTGCAGCATGAGTGAAGAGAGCAATGTGAGCCAGACCGCCACCACCGAACGCAACCGCCGCAAGGTCCGCGAGGGCCTCGTCGTGAGCGACAAGATGGACAAGACAGTCGTCGTCTCGGTCGAGGACCGTGTGAAGCACCCCTTGTACGGCAAGGTGCTGCGGCGTACCAGCAAGCTGAAGGCGCACGACGAGACAAACCAGTGCGGCATCGGCGACCGGGTCCTCATCATGGAGACCCGTCCGCTCTCTGCCACCAAGCGCTGGCGTCTTCTCGAAGTCCTCGAGAAAGCGAAGTAGCAGCCATGATCCAGCAGGAGTCGCGACTCAAGGTCGCCGACAACACCGGTGCCAAGCAGATCTTGTGCATCCGCGTGCTCGGCGGCTCCGGTCGTCGCTACGCCGGTATCGGCGATGTCATCGTCGCCACCGTCAAGGACGCTATCCCTGGCGGCAACATGAAGAAGGGCGAGGTCGTCAAGGCCGTCGTCGTGCGCACCGTCAAGGAGCGTCGCCGCCCCGACGGCTCCTACATCCGCTTCGACGAGAACGCTGCCGTCATTCTCCGTCCGGACGGTGAGCCGCGCGGCACGCGCATCTTCGGACCAGTGGGCCGTGAGCTGCGCGACAAGAAGTTCATGCGGATCATCTCGCTTGCCCCGGAGGTGTTGTAAAGCCATGGCTCGAAACATGACAATCAAGAAGGGCGATGTCGTCCGCGTCATCGCAGGCAGGGACAAAGGCGCCGAGGGCAGGGTCATCGCCGTCGTGTCCGAGGACAAGCGCCTGATCGTCGAGGGTGTCAACCGCGTGAAGCGGCACACCAAGGTCGTCAACCAGGGCGGCCGAGCCGGCACGACGGGCGGGATCATCACCCAGGAGGCGTCCATCCACGTCTCCAACGTGATGCTGCTGACCGAGGTCAAGGGCAAGAAGGTCCCGACGAGAGTCGGCGCCAAGCGGGTCGAGGTGCAGAAGACCCGCCACGACGGCACGAAGTACACCGCGCACCGCAGCGTGCGTGTCGCCACCAAGAATGGCGAGGAGATCTGACGATGACCACGACCGATACAGAGACAACCACGACCGCGACGAGGCCTCTGCCCCGGTTCAAGTCCAGGTACCGCGAGGAGATCCTGCCCGCGCTGAGGGACGAGTTCGGCTACGCCAACGTCATGCAGGTGCCCGGCTTGACGAAGATCGTCGTCAATATGGGTGTGGGCGAGGCCGCTCGTGACTCGAAGCTGATCGAGGGTGCCGTCAAGGACCTGACCATCATCACCGGCCAGAAGCCGCAGGTGACGAGGGCCCGCAAGTCGATCGCCCAGTTCAAGCTGCGTGAGGGTATGCCGATCGGCGCGCACGTGACGTTGCGCGGCGATCGCATGTGGGAGTTCCTCGACCGGCTGCTGACGCTCGCGCTGCCCCGGATCCGCGACTTCCGGGGCCTCTCGCCCAAGCAGTTCGACGGCAGGGGCAACTACACCTTCGGTCTGACCGAGCAGGTCATGTTCCACGAGATCGACCAAGACAAGGTCGACCGCCAACGCGGCATGGACATCACGATCGTGACGACCGCCACCACCAACGAGGAGGGGCGCTCGCTGTTGAAGCACCTCGGCTTCCCCTTCAAGGAGAACTGATGCAGCGCGGAGCGATGGATATGCAGAGTAAGGAGAACTGATGGCCAAGACATCACTTGTCGTCAAGGCAGCTCGCAAGCCCAAGTTCAAGGTCCGCGGCTACACCCGCTGTCAGCGGTGCGGCCGACCCAAGTCCGTCTACCGCAAGTTCGGCCTCTGCCGCATCTGCCTTCGCGAGATGGCTCACCGCGGAGAGCTGCCCGGCGTAACGAAGAGCAGCTGGTAAAGGAAGGACACGCGTCGGCTTCGCCGCCGCGTGGCTGCACACTGGGGCTCCTGCCCCAGACCCCGATTTTGTGGTCCAGTAGCTCGAAGACTGACCACCAGAAACACAACCGACGTATCACCGGAAACGCTGCAGGTCGGCACCCAACCGAAACCACAGCAGGAAGAGGCCCCCGGCCATGACGATGACAGACCCCATCGCAGACATGCTCACACGTCTGCGCAACGCCAACCAGGCGCACCACGACACGGTCAGCATGCCCTACAGCAAGCTGAAGTCCGGTGTCGCCGAGATCCTCCAGCAGGAGGGCTACATCGGCTCCTGGAAGCTCGACGAGCCGGCAGACCAGGGCGTCGTGGGCAAGACCCTGGTGATCGACCTCAAGTACGGCCCGAATCGCGAGCGGTCCATCGCCGGCATACGGCGCATCAGCAAGCCGGGCCTGCGCGTCTACGCCAAGTCCACCGGGCTGCCCAAGGTGCTCGGTGGACTCGGTGTCGCCATCATCTCGACGTCGACCGGCCTGTTGACCGACCGCCAGGCAAACCAGAAGGGCGTGGGTGGGGAAGTCCTC
>JACDHG010000159.1 GCA_013821195.1 Propionibacteriales bacterium | reverse complement strand
TCGTATGCCGTGTCGAGGCCGATCAGGTCCAGCAGAGCGAGAGGACCCATCGGATACCCACAGCCGAGCCGCATCGCGGCGTCGATGTCCTCGCGGGTCGCATAGCTGCTCTCGTACATCGAGATCGCGTGGTTCAGGTAGCCGAAGAGCAGCGCGTTGGCGATGAACCCGGCCCTGTCACCCGCAGTCACGGGATTCTTGCCGAGAGCCCGGGCGAGATCTTGGACGTCCTCGACGACGTCAGGCTCCGTCACCACGGTGCGGATGACCTCGACGAACTGCTGGACCGGCGCTGGGTTGAAGAAGTGCATCCCGATGACACGGCCCGGACGTGCGGTGCCGGCCGAGATCTCCGTGACCGACAGCGACGAAGTGTTGGTGGCGAGGACCGCATCGGGTCTGACGACCTCGTCCAACTGCTGGAAGACCGAGCGCTTGAGGTCGAGGCGCTCGACCACGGCCTCGACGACCAGGTCGCAGTCCTTGAGGTCGGCAAGACTTGTGCTCAGCGTGAGACGGTCGAAGATCGCCTGCTGGTCGTCCTCGCCGAGCTTGCCTCGCTTCTTGGCGCGGTCGGTGGAGTGCTGGATGTGACCGCGGCCACGGCCGACCAGCTCGTCTGACTGCTCGACGCCGACGACGTCGAACCCGTTACGTGCGAAGACCTCTGCGATACCGGCGCCCATGGTGCCGAGGCCGACGACACCGATCGTGGTGAACTCTCGAGACATGCGCACGAGTCTCCCACGCGCCTGCGCGGGGCTCTGCGCAAGGTTGCTCGCTTCAGACGCTCGGGTCGCTCTGGCGACCTGACCGTCTGACAACTCGGTAGGGTGTGACGTTGTGCGTCTCGTGATCGCTCGGTGCCAGGTGGACTATGCCGGTCGACTGACGGCCCACCTGCCGATGGCGACCCGACTTCTCATCGTGAAGGCGGACGGCTCGGTGCTCGTGCACTCCGATGGCGGCTCCTACAAACCCCTCAACTGGATGTCGCCGCCGTGCACCCTCGTCGCGGGAGTCGACGCGGACGGCCGGGCCGAGTGGGTGGTCGAGGCCAAGAGCGGAGACACGCTGCGCATCCTGATGCACCACGTGCTGAGCGACTCGTCATACGACCTCGGGATCGACCCCGGCCTGCAGAAGGATGGCGTTGAGAGACACCTGCAGGAGCTGCTCGCCGACCATCCGACCTCGTTGGCGGAGGGTCTGAGCCTCGTGCGCCGCGAGTTCCCCACCGCCATCGGGCCGGTCGACCTGCTCTGCCGCGACGGGCTGGGCGCCACCGTGGCTGTCGAGATCAAGCGTCGCGGTGACATCGACGGTGTTGAGCAGCTGACCCGATATCTCGACCTGCTCAACCGCGATCCACTGCTGTCGCCGGTGCGGGGCATCTTCGCCGCGCAGGAGATCAAGCCCCAGGCTCGGGTCCTCGCGACCGACCGAGGGATCGGCTGCGTGACGGTCGACTACGACCAGCTGCGTGGCATGGACGACCCCACCGCCCGCCTCTTCTGACCGGCGGCTCAGAAGCCACCGAAATCCCCACCGCCGAAGTCGGCTCCGCCGAAACCTCCACCGAAGTCCCCTCCTCCATCGAAGCCGCCACCCTCGTAGCCTCCGTCCGCTGAGTAGTCGCTACCGCCACCGTCACCGCCGTCGCTCCCGTCGCCCCCATCTCCGCCGGAGTCCCCGGCATCCTGGCTCTCCTCCGAGCTCTCGCCGAGACCGCCGTCGAAACCCCCGAACGACATACCCATCATCGTGCCGAGAAACAGTGCCGGCATGAGCCCAGCACCGAAGTACCCGGCAGTCCAGGGGGCGTAGGCGCCACCGGCTTGCCAGTACGGGACCCGCTGGGCTCCCGCCATCACCTTGCGGGAGTCGGGCTCGGCTCCCTGCTCGACGCGTTCGGCGTCGAGCGCACAGGCTGGCACGTCGCGATGCTCGCCACCGTCAGGGCGCCAGGAGACGTCGCGCACCGAGGGGCCGTGCTGAGGGTCGAAGAAGCACGGTGGTCGCCGATGCGGCAGCGGGTCGCCGGCCACGCGGGCGCGCACGCAGGCGACGGCATACCGCCCGTCCTCGAGAATCTCACTGACATGGGTGACCTGATCCGGGGACGTGACGGCCGCAGCCGACTCCTTCGCTGCCTCGTAGTCGTCGAGCGCCCGTTGATAGTCCTGACGAGTCCCCTCGTCGAGCTCGCGCCCGGCCAGCTCGATGTCGAGCCCCTGCAGCTTCTCGCCGAACTCGGTGACGTCCTCGTCCGTCAGGCGCATGACCCCGGCCAGCTCGTCAGCGGCAACCTCGCGCCGCTGCTCTTCCTCTCGTCGTCGCTTCGACGAGAGGAAGACCAACACGACCACCACGACGAGCGCGATCAGCAACCACTCCATGACCTCTCCCCTCTCGCGGCCGCGTCATCGCTGGCCGTCCGTCCAGCCTACGGGGTGACGACCACGACGGAGGCTGGTCAGCCGGTGAGGCCCTTCACCAGCCCTAGCACCTCATCAGCACACCCCCACGACAGGGTGACACCGGCGCCGCCATGTCCGTAGCAGTGGATCAGCGTCTGGTGGGGGGAGGACGCATCGCGCTCCAGCCGGACCGTCGGACGAGCCGGACGGAGCCCGACCCGATGCCCCAGCACCGGGGCGTCGGCAAGCTCGGGCACCAGCGCGACCGCCCGCGCCAACATCTGGTCGGCGGCGTCGGGGCTTGGGCCGCGATCCCACTCCCCTTCGGAGTCCGTGCCTCCGACGATGATGTCGCGGGATCGCGGCACCACATAGGTCAGGCCCGACCCGTCCAGCACCCACTCCTCAACGCCTACCTGCGCCAGCCGCACCACCTGGCCGCGCACCGGTATGACGTCGCTGTCCGGACCGAGGAGCCGGGCCCCGATACCAGAGCAGTTCACGACCATGTCGGCCTGGTCTGGAAGGGCGGACAGGGCCATCCGCGTGACGGTGCCGCCTGCCCTCTCCAGCCGTCGCCGGAGCCAGGTCAGATAGACCGGCATCTCGACGACCGGGGCTGTGAATCTCCAGCCGTCGTCGTAGGGCGGCGGCGCGGATTCCAACCGGGCGAAGTCGGGAACCGCCGGTGCCCAGCCCGGGACGTCGCCGCGCTCCCGAACAAGCTCCACACCTGCACGCATGACGACGCCACAGTCCTCATCGCCGCCGGCCAGCGCGGTGAACTCCTCCAGACTTCGCTGCGACCAGGCCAGCACGCGCTCAATGGGGTGCGCGCGATAGGGGTACCAGAGGGCGGCCGCCACAGCGGACGTCGTCTCCAGCGGCAGCTCTCGGGCGAGCAGGTGGACCTCGTAGCCTGCTTCAACCAGCCGTACGCCGACCGTCAACCCCGTGACTCCCGCGCCGACGACGATCACTCGCATGACTCGAGTCTCTCAAGCAGACGCTGCCAACGCCCACGGGTCAGGCTCCAGCGACAGGAGGCGCTGAGGTGTCCTCGCCCGCTGAGCTGAGCTCTCGCGCGACGTAGTCTTCGATCGCTGCAACATCGTGTCGGGCACGACTGACAACCGTCAGTAGGTCCGACATCGTCGCGACCTCCTCGACCTGCTCCTTGATGAACCACTGCATGAACTGGTCGGAGGCGAAGTCGTTCTCGGAGCGCGCGAGGGCAGTGAGCGCGTTGATCTGCTCGGTCACCCGCTTCTCCTGCTCGAGCGCGAGCCGCACCGGCGCCACGAGGTCCTCGAAGGAGTTGGTGGGCGCCTCGACCCCGGGAATCTCCACGGCGGCGTCGGCGTCGAGGAGGTACTGCACCATCATCATTGCGTGGTCGCGCTCCTCGCACGCCTGCCGATAGAAGAACGCTGCCAACCGGGGCATGGTCAACGTGTCGTAGTAGATAGCGCAGGCCACGTACTGCTGGTGGGCGGAGAACTCGTTGCCGATCTGCGCGTTGAGCTGCTCGGCGAACCTGTCTGAAGCCATGAGGAGTCCCCTCCGGATGCTCGGTCGTTTCTCAGCGCGGTCACGATGGAGACTCATCCTAGGGTCGATTCTCCCAGTCTGAAAGGGTAGGCAACCCTAAGACTCCTTGCTAGAGTCGAACGCGTGGCGACTGCCCTCCGGACCCAGGCGAAGACCAGGCTCCCGAAGACGAAGTGCTGCACCAGCAAGCCCAAGTGCGCGCGTTGTCCGCTGCGGATGCTTGCCGATGGCACCCTTCCCGAGGGCCTGACCGTCAAGAAGCGCCGACTCGTGGACGTCGACTCCGGTAGGCGCGTGAAGAAGCAGAAGGTCAAGGGCGGGAAGAGGTCGAAGGCAGGTTTCTTCTCGCGAGCTGCCTGACGCCCGACCCTGCTCAGTCGCGCCCTGGCGCGTCCAACAAGTGGCGGTTCCAGCTCCTCAGCACCCAGCCGTCTGCATCGACGGCAAGCTCGCACTTGCCGGTGTTGTCGATCGGCTTGCCGACGGCGAAGTCGGCTCTGACGTTCGATGCGAGACGTGGCAGGGTAAGGCTCATCGCGCTGCCATGGCTCACCACGAGGACCGTCTCGCCGCGGTGCTGGTCGGCCAGCGACTCCAGCTCAGTCCCCATCCGTCGTACGACGTCTGAGCCAGTCTCGGCACCGGGGCAACCGTCCGACAGGTCGCCAGAACTCCATGCCGAAGAGACGGTGGCGAACAGATCCGTGCTGTAAGGCTTACCCGCGAGCTCACCGACTGAGAACTCGCGCAAGCCGCGCCGCACCCGCACCGGCACGTCCAAGCGCGCCGCGACGATCTCTGCGGTCTGCACCGCTCGTGCCATGTCACTGCACCAGATCGCCGCGACTCTTCGGTCACGCAGCGAATCCGCCAATTCGCGTGACTGCTCCCGTCCCACCAAGGTCAAGGAGCCACCGTCGTCTGACGCCAGGTCGGACTCGTACTCGGCTTCAGCGTGACGGGCAACGATGAGTGTGGCCGCGCAGAAGAGGTCGCTCATGCGGACTCGACCACGCGAAAGCTCATCCCGGCTGCCTGGAGTCGGCTGAGCAAGGCGTCGCCCATGGCCTGGACGGTCGTGACCTGTCCGGCAGTCGGAGGCAGCTCGTCGAGGGCGAGGCACAGAGCAGACTGCGACAACATCATCGCCGTCTCGTCATACCCGGGGTCGCCCCCGCTCACCTCGGTGACGACACGCCGACCCCCACCCGCACCGACGAATCGGACCTCGAACCACGACTTCGCACGCTGCTGCGGCGACGGTCCGTCGCCCTGCTTCCGCAGCTTGAGCAGCAGGTCTCTTCCCAGCGGCGCCTGGGCGGCGGCGAGTATCCCGCCGAGTGCCAACGGCGCTCCCACCGCCATCGACAGACGTCGCACCAGGGCATAGTGGCCGTAGGAGAAGTCCGGCCCATAGCGGTCCATTGCCCGCGCAGATCTACGTACGACGACGGGGTCGATGCTCGGCAGCGGCAGCGCCCAGCCGCGACCGTCAGGAGCCGTGGTCGGACTCCGAGGCAGCGCCCGCACCCGCCGAGCACCACCACCACCACCACGGCCCTCGACCTGACGTCGCTCGGCAGCTGCAGACGAAGACTGCCGCGCCCGTGAGAGTCCTCTGACCACGGTGTGGTACGTCCCCCCGGAGGCGGTGCCGCGCCCACGCACGTAGCCGGACACCGTGATCGGCACGCCTTCAGGCAGCTGCTTCACGGTGTACCACGTCCCGACATCATGGGGGATCGAGTCGAAGCCACAGGAGTGCACGAGGCGCGCACCCGTCCGGACGGCACGCTTGTGGTGGGCCAGCCACATCCGGTCGACGAACTCGGCCTCACCCGTGATGTCGGCGTAGTCGGTGCCGGTGTCGGCGCATGCCGCCACGAGTGGCTCGCCGTACTCCATGAACGGACCAACAGTCGTGGCGACGACCGAGGTCTGCTCCGCTAGTGAGCGCAGGGTCGCGGCATCGGTCACGTCAGCGGTGACGAGGCCCACATGCTCGCCGGCCGGCCCCACGGAGGTGAGCCGGGAGCGGACCGCCTCCAGCTTGCGGGGGTCGCGGCCGGCGATCGCCCAGCGCAGCCCCTCGGGCGCGTCGGCCGCCAGCCGCTCGGCGGTCAGCCCGCCGGTGAAGCCGGTGGCCCCGAAGAGCACCACGT
>JACDHG010000158.1 GCA_013821195.1 Propionibacteriales bacterium | reverse complement strand
GGCACACGGCCTTCAGTTGGCGCTACACCAAGGCAGACCTCAACGCCTACCTCCACCGGCTCGCCGCCCACAAGCCGCTCAATCCGGCAGCCTGACCCCCGACGAACTAACGTCGACGACCACTAGCGGCCCGGTCGACGTCAGGGTCCGGCTTCGTGGCCGGGGAGACCGTGCGTTCGGGTTGGTGGCCAGCACGTCGATGACGAGGTACGCCGTAGGGTGTGCACCGTGAACGACAGGCTGGTGTGGATCGACTGCGAGATGACGGGGCTCGACACCGTCGACGACGCGCTCATCGAGGTGGCGGCCCTGGTTACGGACTTCGAGCTGAACGTGCTCGGCGAGGGTGTCGACATCGTCATCAAGCCGCCGGCTGCGGCGCTGGAGCAGATGGAAGACGTCGTCCGGACGATGCATACCTCCTCGGGTCTGTTGGACGTGCTCGACGCGGGCGTCGACCTCGCGACCGCTGAGAACGCCGTGCTCGACTACGTACGCGCCTACGTGCCCGAGGCGAGAAGGGCACCACTCGCCGGCAACACGGTCGGGACCGACCGGCTGTTCCTGAGCCGCGACATGCCGATGCTGGAGGCGCACCTGCACTACCGGGTCGTTGACGTCTCCTCCATCAAGGAGCTTGCTCGTCGGTGGTTCACCCGTGCCTACTTCGCCAGCCCCCCGAAGACCGGCAACCACCGCGCGCTGGCCGACATCCAGGAGAGCATCGAGGAGCTGCGCTACTACCGCGCAGCGGTCTTCGTGTCGAGTCCCGGCCCTGACTCGGAGACGGCGCGCACGCTCGCTTCGCAGTACGGCGGCTCGCTCACCGCTCCCGCTGATCCCGAGGGGTGAGCGGCGCCCGGCTGCCGCTACACTTCTTCAGGCCGTCGCGCCTTCCGGTGCGCGCCATGGTGGGTGTAGCTCAGCCGGTAGAGCGCCGCGTTGTGGTCGCGGATGTCGCGGGTTCAAGTCCCGTCACTCACCCCAAGGTCAGGGCGGTTTCTAGAGATAGGGTACCTACCCGAAACCCACCCTGGCATGGGGTCCTGACACGCGAGGACACACGAGGAGACACGCGGGGAGCACGCTCCGCAGTACCTGATCCGAGCCCCCGGTTGGGATGAACGCGCTCAACTGTCGCAGGTGACCGAATGCGCCTCGTGCACGCGCGTCAGTTGACGACTTCCTCTTTCGCCTGCCCGCGCTCGAAGAAACGACGCTCGGCCTTGAGGAGTCGCCTCGCCTTTGCGAGGTGCTCATCGCGTGCGCCCTTATCCATCTGCTTCCACTTCTTGACGTCGGTCCCAGCCAGCCGGATGGCAACGAAACGGGTGAGGTCGGGAGTGACTGGGGGCAGCTCTGACAAGGTGTCCTCCGTTGGTGTGTCGAAGCGGTGATCGTATCAGGCGTGCCACGTCACTCACCCCACGCTCCACCTTTGGGCACGCAGGGTGGGCCTTTGCTAGGTCGGCGAGTCGCGAGTCTCGCTGGTCGGCGCATGAAGGCAGCGCTGGCGGTCGCATGTGGACGTCGCGGCGGGGTACACGGTCGGTATGACGACGACACCAGGCGACGACGCGAACTCAGCCGACCGCGACGGGCACGACACCTCGGATGCTGATGGCATCGACGACGGCCAGCTGCCCGAGGACCTCCAACCAAGCGATGACAACCCCCTCGCCGCGCCGCCGGACGAGACCCCAGACTCAGACGACGTCTCCGGGTCCGAAGGCGAGCCCCCGGACTAGAAGAGAGCCACGAGCAGTCACGAGCCTCCTCGCGGAGGCTCTCGCCTGAGCCTTGCTCAGGTGCGGACCGCTCCACCCTGACGGAGCCACCACTCGGCCGCTGCGCGCACATGCGTCGGCTGCCTCTCATCGTCTGCGACCGGCTGCAACGCCAAGGCCTGACGCATGCCGAGGCCGTAGAGGAGGGCCCGGTCGAGCAGCGACCTGTCTCCGGTGATGAGGGGTACGAGCTCATCCAGCGGACGCTGACTCTCCAGATGCCCGAGGCCCAGGGCGAGGTCGCGCGCAACGCCCGGCGGTGCCTTCGGCAGCCAACGGAGCATCTGCTCCTCCTGCGGAGGATTGGCAAGGTAGCGCAGCACCCGCGCGAAGCGAGGCGTCATCGGGTCATCGAGACCCACGTCCTCGATCTCGGCCGCCAGTGCCGCCGCCATGGGCGGTCGTACCGGGCTGCCGCTGAGGAAGATGGAGGCGTAGTGGGTCCGGCTGCCTCGGGCCGCGAACACCGCCTCACGGATGAGCCGTGGGGTCATCTTGTCCTCGTCATACAGGTTGGCAGCGGGCTGGCGCGCACGCACAGCGTCGGCGATCCGCTGGGAGACCCGCTTGGCGGTGTCGGGGCTGAAGCGTTCGCCGTGCGCAGCGGCCTGTGCCAGCTGCTCGTGCCCGGAGACGCCCCGCGACTGGCGAAGCAGCTTGTCCTGGGCGCGCTCCGGAAGGGCCATCACCAGATCCTCGAAGCCGGCCGCAGAAGCACCCGGCTTGCCGAGCTGAGTCGAGATGACCTTCTCGATCTCGAGCATCTGGGCGTCGGTGTAGCAGTCCTCCTCGATCTTGATCGCGACTGCGTCGGCGGCGGCCAAGGAGACCTCGAGCGACTTCGCGGTCAAGAAGGTGTCGAGGATGACGGCTGCGGACTCTGGCGCCCTCGACAGCTCCAGCACGCCCATCGGGTCGTTGATGATCTGCACGGCGGGGTCGTCGAGGAACTCACCCACCGCGTGGAGCAGCCACGGATGGGCGACGCGGTGCTCGAGCAGCAGCCGCATCGCCTCGAATCTCTGCAGGTAGAAGACACCCACGGAGCGGGACATCTGCTGCACCAGACGCAGCGAGATCTGCCGCCAGGCCGTCGCAGGGACGTACATGGTCTCGGTGGCCGCGACGTGGTGGGCGAGGCTCGTCCAGTCCGGACCGGTGCCCGGGCCGTCGATCAGGGTGTCGAAGAGCCGGTCGAGCTCCGCGTGGAAATGCGGAGACTTCTGGTCCAGGACCGGCATCCACGTCGGCAAGCCCTGCCCGCCGAGCGCCCGGCGTAGCGCGTTGACGACGCTGGTCAGCTGCCCAGGCGGCATACCGAGGGCTTGCTCGTAGGCCTGGAGGACGGAGTAGCGCGGGGTGACCTTACCGGACTCCCAGCGACTGACGGCGCTGCGGTCCGCCCGCAGACCGACGGCCTCCAACGCCGCGTTGAACGACTCGCCAAGCGCGAAGCCAGGGTCGGAGTGGTGAAGCCGCGACATCAACAACAACCAGCCGACTCGGGCGTCGACGTCTGCGGTCGGTGACCGCAGCGAGGTGGTGTCCTCTGGCACTAGGTAGGGCCGACCTCGGCGTCCAGCTGCCATGCTCACTCCCCACGCCGAACCTGTCGACACATCCAGACCGATGCCGATGGACACCAATCTAGAGGTGTCACCGCCGGTGGCGGGTGATCGGCCATGAACCTTCCCTCACATCTCACGGGTCGTGTTCGGCAGGCAGCTGTCGTTCTGGGCCTGCGACCGTCGTTCGCGACGCTTCGGCAGCCCCGGAGCCGGCTGCCCAGCCGAGCGCTATCAGCGCTACTACGCAGACCATCCACTCCTGCTCGGCCCCGCCCGATGAGCCTGCTGGTCCCAGCGACCTGACATCCTTGTGCTGGGCGAGCTGGTCTGTGGCGACCGGCGTCACAGCGCCCTGCCCTGGAGCTCCCTGCTCCGGCGTCCGGTGGGAGGCATTCGTGCGGCAGAAGTACGACGTCGTGATCGTCGGAGGTGGGCACAACGGCCTGGTGTCCGCCGCCTATCTCGCCCGGGCGGGCCTTCGGACCCTGGTGCTCGAGCGACTCCCCTACACCGGCGGGGCGGCAGTCAGCGCGCGACCCTTCGCCGGGGTCGACGCACGGCTGTCCCGCTACTCCTACCTGGTGTCGCTGCTGCCTGAGCTGATCATCACCGACCTCGGCCTTGACCTCGAGCTGCGATCGCGGTCCGTCGCGTCATACACACCGACCATGCGCGAGGGCCGCAGCACAGGCTTGTTGGTCGAGCGTGACCCGAGCCCGGTCACCGAGGAGTCCTTCCGCTCCCTCACCGGCAGCGGTCGGGAGTACGCCGCCTGGCAAGACTTCTACGCCGAGGTGCAGCGCGCGGCGGAGGTGCTCGCGCCCTCGTTGACTCAGCCGTTGCCGACGCCGGACGAGGTTGCAGCAGCGCTGGGTGCTGACACGTGGGCGTGGCTCACCCAGGCACCTATCGGCGTCGAGCTCGACCACAGGTTCCGAGACGAAACGGTGCGCGGCGTCGTCGCCACGGACGCGGTGATCGGCACGTTCGCGTCCCTGTATGACGAGGGGCTCGCCCCGAACCGCTGCTTCCTCTACCACCTGATCGGCAACGGGACCGGTGAGTGGCGGGTGCCGGTCGGCGGCATGGGAGCGGTCACCGACGCCCTGAGGCGCGCCGCCGAGGCCGCCGGCGCCGACATCACCACCGACGCGCAGGTGACGGCGATCGAGTCCGCCGCGGAAGGCGCCCAGACGTCATACCGGCAAGGAGACGGTGAGCACACCGCGGACTCGCGCTACGTTCTCGCCGGTGTCGCCCCGTGGGTGCTCGAGGACTTGATGGGCTCGACCGACTCGGCGCCGAAGCCCGAAGGCAGCCAGCTGAAGATCAACCTGCTGCTGCGCAGGCTGCCTCGTTGGACGTCGGGGATCGACTCGGAGGTCGCGTTCTCCGGCACCCTGCACGTGGCCGAGGGCTTCAGCGAGCTGGAGGCGGCGTACGGCGAGGCCGCGGCCGGCCGCCTGCCCGATCCGCTGCCTGGCGAGCTCTACTGCCACTCCCTGACCGACCAGACGATCCTTGCGCCTGAGCTGGTCGCGCAGGGGTACCAGACACTCACCTACTTCGGCGTGCACACACCCGCTCGGCTCTTCGCCAGCGGTGACGCCGCGCTGGCCGCGACAGCGGTGGCGCGGGCGATCGAGACACTCGATCGGCACTTGGAGGAGCCGATCCGTGACTGCCTCGCAGTCGACGTCGACGGCGAGCCGTGCATCGAGGCCAAGACCCCGCAGGACATCGAGGCTGCGCTCAACATGCCCGGTGGCCACATCTTCCACGGCGACCTTCAATGGCCCTGGCTCGACGGTGACGGCGACGCAACCTCGTCGGCCCACCGGTGGGGAGTTGACAGCGGCCACGACAGCGTCCTGCTCTGCGGGAGCGGTGCTCGGCGTGGCGGGGCAGTGAGCGGCCTCGGCGGGCACAATGCAGCGATGGCTGTGCTGGAGATGACGGCGGCACAGCAGGGCCGCTGAGTCAAGGGCTCAACCTCGCTCGTCGAGCTGCCGGACGAGCGTCTGCGGCGCGACGGTCCTGTAGGCGTCCTCACACAACTCGGCGAGCTCGTCGGGGTCTATGCCATGGTCGAGACGTACGCCGATCCAGCCACGACCTCCGACGTACGGCGGGACGAAGAAGCTCTCCCGCTCCCCGTCGACCAGCTCTTGCTGGGCACCGGGAGGCGCGGCCAGCCACAGGTGCGGGAACTGGTTGTCATGGTGGCCGTCGGCCCAGATGCTGGCGAACGACTTCTTGCCCCGGACGAAGAACGTCGGCGCCCCGTGACTCGGCCGCTCCTCCACCTCGGGAAGCCCAAGGCAGGCATTGCGAACGCGGTCGATCGCTGCTCCCACGCCACTCACGGCAGCGATTGTAGGCGGCCCGGTGCGCGCTGTTATGATTCCTTGGCTCACGCGCCATTAGCTCAATTGGCAGAGCAGCTGACTCTTAATCAGCGGGTTCGGGGTTCGAGTCCCTGATGGCGCACCCTCCTGACCTGGCCTTTCTTCCTTCGGGAGGCGGGACGTCGGTGCCCGTGTAGCCAAGAATGTAGCCAAGGCGGTCTACTCAGCGGAAGAGAGCGGTCTCCAAGGCGTCCGCAGCCTCTCTTTGGAGGACTAGTGAGACGTGGGAGTAGGTGTTCATCGTGACGCCGATCTGAGAGTGACGGAGCATCTCCATGATCACTCTCGGATGCACACCCAGCGCCGTGAGGATCGTGGCGCAGGAGTGACGGAGATCGTGGAATCGAAGGTTCGGCAGATCGGCTTCTCGACGGAC
>JACDHG010000157.1 GCA_013821195.1 Propionibacteriales bacterium | reverse complement strand
GCGTACGGCTGCGCGCCAAGAGCCGGTGGGGCTCGACGTCGACGACGGCTGTGCTCATCTGTGACCTCCCGGGGGGCTCATCGGTGCAGCTCCATGCTGGAGATGCTGTGCGTCAGGTGGCTCGGTGGTGTCCGTGAGCTATGTCTATCGCTGGGCGCCGACACTCCGCGGCCCGCGGAGCGGTCCGCGGGGTCGCCGGCGGCGCTGTCGCTGAGCGACTGCCACTCGAAGACACGTTCGATCGAACACATGTACGAACGCTAACACCGACCCCCGACAAACTCCAGGATTTGTCGAACACGCGTTCGACGGGCGTGTCGCACTGGCGCCGCCCACGGCTGTCACCCTGCACTGTCGGCCCCGCACCGCTCACGCATCGGTCGCGCGACCTCACCGCAACTCCCGCAACCCCAGCGACTCCCAGCGACCCCGAGCCTCGGGTCCTCGGCCGGAGCCAGGCGGAGTCGGGCGGGTAGCCTGGCCGTTGTGATCACCGTCAAGCGCACTCTCGTCGTCAATGTCCCCGCCGAGCGCATCTACCCCTACCTCGCCGACTTCACCACGGCCGACGAGTGGGACTCGGGCACCGTCAGCTGCACGCTGGCGAGCGGAGATGGTGGCGTCGGGTCGACATACACCAACGTCTCGAAGTTCCTCGGCCGCGAGACCGCCCTCACGTACGTCGTCACCGCTCTCGAGCAGGACCGCCTCATCTCCTGGAAGGGCGAGAACAAGTCGGTCATCTCCGACGACACCATCACGCTCAGTCCGAGCGGATCCGGCACCGAGGTGACCTACCTGGCCGCGTTCACGTTCAAGGGCCTCGCGAAGTACCTCGGAGTGGTCATGACGCCCGCCGTCAACAGGCTCGGCGACAAGACCCAGGAGACCCTGCGCGACGCCCTCATCCGCCTGTAGAGAACGCGTCGACGGGCGGTCGCAGGCAGGCTGCCTGAGGCGAGCGACCTGCTCCTGATCCGTATCGAGTGCCGACCGAGACGGTTCGTGCCAGGGTGGAGGCGACTGGAGGCCGCTCCCTTCGTACCCCTCCAGCACGTGGAGGAGGAGCCATGGCCGACGTCCACCAAGAGCAGCAGACCACGACGAAGGCAATCCTGATCGCCAGCGTCGCCGCGATCGGCGGCTTCCTCTTCGGCTTCGACACGGCCGTCATCAACGGTGCCGTCGACGCCATCACGGCAGACTTCGAGCTCGGCCCCACGCTCACCGGCTTCGCGGTCTCGTGCGCGCTGCTCGGCTCGGCGGTCGGCGCCTGGTATGCCGGACCGATCGCCGACAGGTTCGGGCGTGTCAGGGCGATGCTGGTCGCGGCGGCCATGTTCGCTGTGAGCGCCCTCGGCTCCGGTCTCGCCTTCGGCGTGTGGGATCTCATCTTCTGGCGCTTCGTCGGCGGGCTGGGGATCGGGATGGCGTCGGTGATCGCACCGGCATACATCGCCGAGATCTCTCCGGCCCACATCCGTGGCAGGCTCGGATCCCTGCAGCAGCTCGCCATCGTGAGCGGCATCTTCGTGGCGCTTCTGAGCGACGCCTTCCTCGCGCGGGTCGCCGGCGGCGCGAACGCCGAGCTGTGGCTCGGCCAGGATGCCTGGCGTTGGATGTTCCTCGTCGGGCTGGTCCCGGCTCTCATCTACGGCGTGCTCGCGCTGGGAGTGCCCGAGTCGCCGCGCTACCTGGTCGCGAAGGGCGAGACGCGACAGGCCACCGAGGTGCTCCGTGACGTCCTGGGCTCCGTCAGCCTCGAGGCGGCCCAGCAGAAGGTCAAGGACATCTCGGCGAGCCTGCGCAGCGAGCACCAGCCGCGCCTGAGCGACCTGCGGGGGCTGCGGCTGGGGCTCCACCCCATCGTGTGGGTCGGCATCCTGCTCTCCGTGTTCCAGCAGTTCGTCGGAATCAACGTGATCTTCTACTACTCGACATCGCTGTGGAGGTCCGTCGGCTTCAGCGAGAACGACTCCCTCACGATCACCGTCATCACGTCCGTCACCAACATCGTGGTGACCCTTGTCGCGATCGCGATCGTCGACAAGGTCGGCCGCAAACCGATGCTGCTCGTCGGCTCCGCGGGCATGGCGGTGATGCTCACCACGATGGCGGTCTGCTTCTCGCAGTCCGTCGGCAGCGGGGACGACATCACGCTGCCTGGCTCCTGGGGCAACGTCGCGCTCGTCGCCGCCAACCTGTACGTGGTGTTCTTCGGCGCCACGTGGGGGCCGGTGGTGTGGGTCCTGCTCGGTGAGATGTTCCCCAACCGGTTCCGCGCGATCGCGCTCTCGGTGGCCGCCGCGGCGCAGTGGCTCGCCAACTTCGCAATCACCACCACGTTCCCGCCGCTCGCCGAGATCGGGCTCTCGTTGGCCTACGGACTGTACGCCGCCTTCGCCGTCGTGTCGTTCGTCTTCGTGGCGAAGGCTGTCCGCGAGACCAAGGGCCTCGAGCTCGAGTCGATGACGGAGTGAGCTCATGAGTGACGACCTGGGGTTCGGCATCGACATCGGGGGCACCGGCATCAAGGGCGCTCCGGTCGACCTCGCGAGCGGAGAGCTCGCCGATGACCGCTACCGCGTCGACACACCGCAGCCGTCGACGCCCGCCGCGGTGGCGGAGGTCGTCCATCAGGTGCTCGAGAAGTTCGGTTGGCAGTCGGCATTCGGCTGCACGTTTCCTGCGGTCGTCCAGCACGGCGTCGTACGGACGGCTGCCAACGTGTCGAGGGAATGGATCGACACCGACATCGCGGCGCTGCTCGGCGAGGCGAGCGGTCACGACGTCGCTGCCGTCAACGACGCCGACGCGGCCGGGATCGCCGAGGCTCACTTCGGGGCCGCCCGCGACAAGAGCGGGCTGGTCGTCGTGACGACGCTGGGCACCGGGATCGGCAGTGCCTTGATCCTCGACGGCTTGCTGGTGCCCAACACCGAGCTCGGCCATCTCGTCATCGACGGCGAGGACGCCGAGACCCGCGCCTCCGCCGTGGCGCGAGAGACCGAGGACCTGGCGTGGGAGGACTGGGCTGTACGGCTGTCACGCTACTACTCATACGTCGAGTCTCTGCTGTGGCCAGACCTCTTCGTCGTGGGTGGCGGCGTGAGCAAGAAACCGGACAGGTGGCTGCCGTACGTGGAGTGCCGCACCCCCATCGTGGCTGCGCAGCTGCGCAACTCTGCCGGCATCATCGGTGCCGCGCTGGTGGCCTCGTCGCACCACACCTGACGTTTCTGCGCCCGATGGGCGATCTGGCACCCAGCAACACGCCGGTTCGAACAGGTGTTTGAAAGCGTCGGAGGATGGGTCTAACGTGGCACGCAACTCCGAACCAGCGAGCGACCCGAGGGTGTGACAGGCATGGCAACGACGAAAGCCGGCGCAGGCGTCCACGAGCTGCCCGACGGGCCCCCCGACGCGCTCGGCCTGACTGCGCGGCAGCGGCGGGTGCTGGCGGTCATCCGCGACTCCGTCGAGGCCCGCGGCTACCCGCCCAGCATGCGCGAGATCGGCCAGTCTGTCGGGCTGACCAGCTCGTCGTCGGTGGCCCACCAGCTCCGCGTCCTCGAGGCCAAGGGCTACCTGCGGCGCGACCCCAACCGGCCCCGCGCCCTCGAGGTGCTCACGCCGGAGACTGGGTTCGAGACGGCGTACGACGACACCGGGTCCGGCGACACCCATCCCGAGGCCATCTACGTCCCCATGGTCGGGCGGATCGCCGCCGGCGGCCCGATCCTCGCCGAGGAGCGAGTCGAGGAGGTCTTCCCGCTGCCTCGACGGCTCGTCGGCGACGGCACCTTGTTCATGCTGGAGGTCCGGGGCGACTCGATGGTGGACGCAGCGGTGTGCGACGGCGACTTCGTCGTCGTACGCCAGCAGCCGTCCGCCGAGAACGGCGAGATGGTGGCCGCGCTGATCGGCGACGAGGCCACCGTCAAGACCCTGCAGAAGGAGGGCGGTGAGGTATGGCTCCTCCCCCACAACGCCTCCTACGAGCCCATCGACGGGTCTGACGCGACCATCCTCGGCAAGGTCGTCACGGTGCTGCGCAAGGTCTGAGTGTCGTCGCGACGAGTCGACACTGTCTCTGCCGAGAGGCCGACCGCCCGGCGTGCGAGGAAGCGCAAGTCGTGGGCGCTGAGCGCCGCGGGTGGGACGGGTGTGCGTTTGGCTACCGGTGCTCCCGGGCACCCGGCAATCCGCAGCTACACCTTCGAAGCAGAGGAGACACCATGCCCACCAAGAAGACCGCCAAGAAATCCCCGGGTCCCAGCGTCAAGGACGACAAGCTCTACGAGAAGCTCCGCGACGAGGGCAACAGCAAGAACAAGTCGGCACGCATCGCCAACGCCGCTGCGCGCGACGGCCGCAAGACGGTTGGCAAACGTGGTGGCAAGGCCGGCGACTACGAGGACATGTCCAAGCAGGATCTCTACGACCGCGCCAAGAAGGTCGGCATCGAGGGGCGCTCGGGGATGTCGAAGCCGCAGCTGGTCAAGGCGCTGCGCAACCACTGACCTGCCCAGACCACCGGCGCGACCCTGGCACGGGTGGCGGAGGGGACGTCCTGAGCGAACAACGCATGAACACCTCCGGCTCGCTGTGACTCGGCAGCAGTCTGGCTAGGGGACGCCTGGTCGACCACCTCAAGCAGACCGGACGCTGGAGCCGGTCGGTGCTCATCGTGCTGGCCGACCACTCGATGGACTGGTCACGACCCGACCGGCTCATCAGCCTGGCGCCGGTGTTCGACGCCGACCCGCTGCTGGCCGGCCGCGTCACGATCGCGGCCAGCCGCGCGGTGGCTACGACGGCCGCAGCCGGCGCTGACCCCGTTGCGATTCGTCCGACCCCAAAGCGTCGACCCCGAGCGACTTCCTTCAGGCGCACGTCGACCCCGAGCCTCAACGAGTCGGACGAATCCATACGGCGTCGATGCACGTACCCCACCCGCCAGGTGGCACTAGCAGGCGAACTTCTTGACCTTCTGGCTCGCCAGATGATGGGCGTCACCGGAGAACCTGGCCACGGTCTTGCACTTGGAGGCGCCTGGATCGGCGAATGAGGCTCTGTACGTGCCATAGGTGCTGAGCACGGGTCGTTTCGTCGTCACCGACTGGCAGGTCGTGCCCACGAGCTTGGACAGCGTCACCGTCATGGTCTGGCCGGCATGCGCCGTGAAAAGCTCACCCGAGGCGGTGACCTTGGTACCCACCGATACCCCGAGGGTGGTGTAGGTAGGCAGCTTCGCAGTCGTCGGGACAGGCTGCCAGGCCGGGTCTGCGTCGATGGCCGGAACCGCGGTCGGCAGCCTCGTCACTCCGGTGCCGTCCGGGTTCATCGTGAAGATGTCGGTCCCGTTGGGCGCCGTGTACGAGCTGGAGGAGAAGACGATCCTAGTTCCTGCCGAGGACCAAGTCGGCTGGGTCCCGCCGTTTCCGGGACCGGCAGACACGGCCTTCTGCCCGCTGCCGTTGGCGTTCATCCGCCAGATCTGCCCAGACCGCTCGTAGACGATCCTGGCGCCATCCGGCGACCAGTCCGGTACCTTCTCGGTGCCAAGACCGCCCGTGGTGAAAGTCAGTTGGGTCTCGGCGCTGCCGTCGGCCCTCATCACCCACACGTCCGCACCCCGGATGTAGGCGATCGTGGACCCGTTCGGTGACCACGCAGGCTGCCAACCCGCCGCAGGGACGGCTGGATCGTGTGTGAGGTTCGACTTGGCGCTGCCGTCGGCATTCATGACCCACACATCGCCTTGGTAGCTGTAGGCGATTCTCGCTCCATCAGTCGACCAGGCTGGATCAATGCCCGCCTCACCCGACTCGGTGCTGTCCCCCAGCGGAGTGAGGTTGACCGGCGAGCTCCCGTTGGCGCTCATCACGTAGATGTCCATGTGGCTGCCACCCCGGTTGCTGGCGAAGGCGATCTTCGTGCCGTCCGGCGACCAGGCGGGGTTCTGGTCTGCCGCGGGGTTGGCGGTCAGGTTGGTCTGCGCACTGCCGTCGCGCTGCATGGAGTAGATCTCCAGGTTGCCGTCGCGTGTACTGGTGAAGACGATCAAGCCGTCTGCTCCGGGGGCGGCCGCATGTGCGGCGCCCGGTATGGCGAGGCCACCGGCCACGATACCGGCCGTCCTGT
>JACDHG010000156.1 GCA_013821195.1 Propionibacteriales bacterium | reverse complement strand
GACGTACCCTGAGTGACCCCGAGACGATGCCGTCTCGGGGCCACTAGGTTGGGAGGCATGAGCAGCGGCTACGAGGCCTACCTCGCGACGTACGTCCCCGTTGGGGTGCTCGCCGTCGGGCTCGCCTACGCCTGGCGCACGGGGGTTCTCACGTGGACGTAGGTGCTCCCCCTCCATCTCGTCACGTCGTCGACCTCCCGGCACCGCGGATCGGGGCGCTGCAGAAGGTCGCCCCGGCGCCGGCGCGGTACCTGCTCAACTGGGGCCGCACGTACTCGCTCTGGGTCTTCAACTTCGGGCTCGCCTGCTGTGCGATCGAGTTCATCGCAACCTCGATGGCGCGCCACGACTTCATCCGGCTCGGCGTGATCCCGTTCGCACCGGGCCCTCGTCAGGCGGACCTGATGGTCGTCTCCGGAACCGTCAGCGACAAGATGGCGCCCGCCGTCCAGCGGCTCTACGAGCAGATGCCAGATCCCAAGTACGTCATCTCCTTCGGCTCCTGTGCCAACTCCGGCGGCCCCTATTGGGACTCGTACTGCGTCACCAAGGGCGTCGACCAGATCATCCCCGTCGACGTCTACGTGCCCGGCTGCCCACCCCGGCCGGAGGCACTGCTGCAGGGCATCGTGAAGCTGCAGAGCAAGATCGCCGCCGAGTCGCTCACTGACAGGTACGGCGACCCGGCCGCCGAGCGACGCTCGCTCGCCTCGAGGCTCACGCGGCCGCTGCTGGGTCGTCCGGGCTCCGCATGACCTGGGTCGAGCGTGTCGCTGCGGCATACCTGAGCGAGCCCGATGCCGACAGCGCCCCGCCGACCGTCGATGTGACCGTAGGCAGCTGGCTGCACTCATTGACGGTGGCACGCGACGAGCTCGGCTGCGACTTCTTCGACTTCCTGTCGGCGGTCGACAACGAGCCCGACGGCTTCGTCGTCGTCGCTCATCTCGTGGCTCGTCACGTAGGAAGCGTCGAGACCGTGCTGCTGCGCACGACCGTCCCTGCAGACGCCCCGGTGTTGCCCTGCGGCTGCTCCGTGTATGCCGGAGCCGGCTGGCATGAGCGCGAGACCCACGAGATGTTCGGCATCGGCTTCGACGGACACGAGCCCCTCGATCCGCTCCTGCTGCCGGACGGTTTCGAAGGACACCCACTGCGCAAGGACTTCGTGCTGGCCTCGCGGGTGGCCAAGCAGTGGCCCGGCGCCAAGGAGCCAGGGGAGGCGGAGGGTGAGTCCTCGCCGAGCCGACGCCGGACTCGACCGCCCGGTGTGCCAGACCCCGACCAATGGGGTCCGCGGGCTCGTGGGGGCGCGCGGCAGGGGCGTGCTGACGAGTGAGCAAGCCTGGCAGCAGCCTCGAGACGGCCGTGGCCAGCAGGTTGTCGGCGGTCCTCAGCATCGCCCTGCTGACGCAGCAGCTGACCCCACGCGGCGGGCACGCCAAAGCTCGTTGTCTTCTTCGTGGCCGGCCTCGCAGAGCTGGCCCGACCGTCTTTCGACATGCCGCTCGCGTTGCTCCAGCTCGTCATCACGACCGTTGGCGTGCTGCTGACATGAGGACAAGGGTGAGGTCATGAAGAGCACAAGGGTGAGCTCATGAATGGCAGAGCCGGCAAGGGTCTGGTGAGCGGGCTTCGGGTCACCTGGCAGAACCTGACGCGGCGATCGGTCACCGCGCACTACCCCGACGTGCTGCCCGAGCTTCCGCCGCGCTCCCGGGGAGTCATCGCCTTGATGGAGGAGAACTGCACGGTCTGCATGCTGTGTGCGCGCGAATGCCCGTCGTGGTGCATCTACATCGACTCGCACAAGGAGACAGTGCCACCGGCGACCGAGGGCGGGCGTGACCGCAGCCACAACATGCTCGACCGGTTCGCCATCGACTTCTCGCTGTGCATGTACTGCAGCATCTGCATCGAGGTCTGCCCGTTCGATGCGCTGCACTGGTCACCGGAGTTCGAGTACGCCGAGTTCGACATCCGCGACCTGACCCACGAGAAGGCCCGGCTGCAGGAGTGGATGTGGACGGCGCCGCCACCCCCGGCTCTCGACCCGGCCGCCAGCCCACCGAACGAGGTCGCCGCCGCCGAGAGGGCCGCCACCCGCCTCCGCACCGCCGCGGCTGCAGACGAAGCCAACAAGGCGCGGGGGCTCGGAGCCACAGAGGACGGCGACGTGTGAGCGCGTGCTGCTGCTGTTCGCCTTGATGCTCACCCGTGCGACGACCGCGGCGCTGCCCGACCTGGACGGGCCGCACCGCATCGCCGCGGCCGCAGCGGCGGTCGTGACGTCGGGTCTGCGCGTCACGACGTTCGCGGTCGGCTTCGGTAGCGCGCGGATCGACATCCGCGACGCGGACATCGGCAGCGCGTCGGCCCTCGGTCCGACGCTGTTCGCGGCCGGTGAGCTCAATGGCCCCGCCGTCGGCGTACGCCGGTTCGGATGTCCCGCGGAGTGTGGCGATCGGAGGTTGCTCGGGCGGCGTGGCAGTCCCCGGTGGTGAGACCCACCTCAGGAGGAGGCCCAGAACGACAGGGCAGCGTCCGCGTCGCTGTCCGGGGCTTGGATGACCCCGGCGCACAAGCAACTTTCGGACTCCCAGTAGATGCGGGTCGTCCCGTCGTCGTGCACGTAGACGTACTGGGGCCCGTCCAGCAGCCCCTCCTCACTCGAGGCTTCAGGGATTTCCCGCACCGTCCCGGGTAGCGCCTCGCCCAGGTAGAGGGGTCGCTCCTCACGAAGACCCGCCAGCGTCTGCTTGCGGAAGAAGATGCCGCTGTACCTGTCGCCCTCGCAGGTGGCCTGCTCTGCATCGGGGTTCTGCTCGAGGAACGGTCTCTCCCCAGAGTCGGGCACCTCGCATCGGGAGGGGGGGAACAGCCCTCGGGTGAAGGCGTAGAGGCTCTGCGTCTCAAACGGTGCCGGAGCCTGCTCTCCGGTCGAGGACGCTGGGGGTGACGGACTCGGGGAGCCGCTCGTTGTCGCGTCTTCGGTGAAGAAGCTGTCCAGACTGCTGACCACGGCCACCACACCCACACCTAGGAGTATCAGCACGATCACGGCCGCCGCTACCTGGCGGGACCGCTTCCGCCGTCGTGCTGGACGACCCTCGGGCTGATTCTGGGGCTGATTCTGGCTGTCGTGGTCGTCGGGCTCTCCCACCCCGCCGAGCGGTGCGGTCACGGGTACACGACTGGTTCGGACCGGGTCGAGTTCGGGTCTGATCTCGTGCGGCTCGCTAGGCGGATCCGCGGGTTCATGGTCGATCGAGGCTGGTTCCGGCGCCTGTCCGGCGAGCACGGCGGCTTCGACCAGCAGGGTTCTCATCGCCGCCGCCGAGGTGTAGCGACCCGCGGGAGCCTTCGCCATGGACGTCTCGAGGATCGCGTTCGCCGCTTCGACGGCGGGGCCTGCTCCGTCCAGCTGCGGAATCGGATCGTGCATGTGCCTGATGGCGGCTTGCACACCATCTTCGCCATACGGAGGGGCGCCGGTCACCGTGCACCACAGCAGACATCCGAGTGAGTAGACGTCACTGGCCCGTGAAGCCGGCTCTGCGAGATGTCGCTCTGGCGCGACATAGCCATAGGTGCCGAGAACGTTTGCGGTGTTCGTGTGGTCGGCATCCGCGATGGCGACGATCCCAAAGTCGCAGAGGTAGGCGAAGAACTCTCCCTCACCGTCGCGCCGCAGCAGCACATTCGACGGTTTGATGTCACGGTGGATGACGTTGACGGCGTGCGCGTCGGCGACAGCGAACGTCACTTGCTCGACCAGGCGCAACGCCGTCTCGAGCTCGAGAGGGCCATGCCGATCCAACCAGTTCCGCAGGTCCCCATCGGAGATGAGCTGGGTGGCGATGTAGAGGCAGCCGTCGAACTCGCCGTACTCATAGATATGGATCACGTGCGGAGAGTTCAGGCTCGCCAGCGAGCTCGCTTCTCTCTGGAAGCGTTTCCTGTACTGCGGATCGGCCGCGTGCTGCAAGCCGAGCACCTTCAGGGCCACCCGTCGGTGACCCAGTTTGGCCTGGGTAGCCTCGAAAACGACGCCCATGCCGCCGCGGCCGAGCTCTCGGACAATCTTGTAGTCTGCGAACTCTTCGCCGACCTGCGGGAGTCCGGCCACCAGTTCTTCTCCCTCGCTTCGGGCCACTCCCCGACGCTTCATCGAGCGCATGACGGCCGCGCACGTCCCTGGACACACAGTATCCTGCGCGCCAAACCCCCTGGTTGGATAAGCCTGTCAGCGGTAGTTTGTGAACTGCACCGCGAAGTCGTAATCCTGCGCCTTGACGAGCGCGATGACCTCTTGGAGGTCGTCGCGTTTCTTGCTCGTGACGCGCAGCTCCTCACCCTGGATCTGCACCTTGACGCCCTTCGGGCCCTCGTCGCGGATCAGCTTGGAGATCTTCTTCGCCTGCTCCTGGGAGATGCCCTCCTGGAGGTCGATGGTGATCTTGACCTCCTTGCCGGACTGGCGGGGCTCGGCGACGTCGAGGATCTTGAGCGACAACTGGCGCTTGATCAGCTTCTCCTTGAAGACATCGACAACCGCCTTCGCCCGCTCATCGGCGTTGGCGGTGACCTCGATGCTCTCGTCGCCGTGCCAGCTGATTGCTGCGCCCGTGTTCTTGAAGTCGAACCGCTGCGAGATCTCTTTCGCGGCCTGGTTCAGCGCGTTGTCGACCTCCTGGTGGTCGATCTTGCTCACGATGTCGAATGACGCGTCGGCGGCCATGGTCTCTCATTTCCTCGGGGCCCCATCGGGCCGCGTTGGGACGGCGTGGGCGCCCAGCGAGCAGCTGCGGGGGTCGTCGCTGGGCGTGATGTCGCTCGATCGTAGCCGGATGCGTGCGAATGGGGCCCGGCTTCCCCTCCGACCCAGCGCCGGACACGGGTGGCAGCCCCCGTGGGCCGCCTCGTACGACGTGGTGTGGGTGGCCCCGAAGCTGGTGGGCTATTGTGGCGCACGCTGCCCGGCGCCCTCGCGGGGTCGGCAGCATCCCTGGCAGGTTGCCCGAGTGGCCAAAGGGAGCAGACTGTAAATCTGCCGGCTGATGCCTACGCAGGTTCGAACCCTGCACCTGCCACCACCGCCCGGTCTACAGCGACCGGGCGTTCATGGTTCGTACGACGGGGGCGCCAGAGCTCGGGGCCCACGACGCGAGGCGCCGTGCTGCGACCAGTCCACTCACGTCTTGGCGTTCACGTCGTCACGCCAGGCGACCAGGTCGCGGATCGGCGCCAGATCGTAGCCAGGGCCGCCGACACCGAGGGTGAAGAGCCGCGTGCCCACGGCATACAGCTCGCTCGCCCGCTCGGCGATGTCGGCGTCGCCGGGAATGCCGGAGGACCGCTCGATCTCTCCCGAGTCGCGGCCCGCCTTCGCGCACCACTCGTCGAGGACCGCGTGCTTGTGCGAGATCGTCTCGGCGTCGCCGAAGCCGTGCCAGATGTCGGCGTGCCGCGCGACGTGGCGCAACGTCTTCCTCTCGCCGCCACCGCCGATCAGCACCGGAATCTCGCGCGTGGGCGCCGGGTTGAGCTCGCCGAAGCGCTGCTTGATACGCGGCAGCGCCTCCCCGAGGGCGTCGAGTCGTCCGCCCGCCATACCGAACTCGTAGCCGTAGCTCTCGTAGTCCTTCTCGAACCAGCCCGCGCCGATGCCGAGGATCAACCGGCCATCGCTGATGTGGTCCACGGTGCGTGCCATGTCCGCGAGCAGCTCCGGGTTGCGGTAGCTGTTACAGCTGACCAGCGCGCCGATCTCGACGCGCTCGGTGGCCTCGGCCCAGGCCCCGAGCATGGTCCAGCACTCGAAGTGCTTGCCGTCGGCGTCGCCGGACAACGGATAGAAGTGATCCCAGTTGAAGACGACGTCCACCCCGACCTCCTCGGCCTCGGCGGCGGCGCGACGGATGGAGGCGTAGTCGGCGTGCTGGGGCTGGAGCTGGGCGCCGACGCGAGCCGGACGGTCGGCGTACGGGCGGGCCGCTGAGGAGGCAGAAGTCATGCTCTGACGGTAGTGGACCGGACCAAGTGTCGACGACTGACATCGGTGCGCCAGGTGGGCGGCGGCTCGATTACCGCTCGCGGCGTGGCCGTGTGTATTCTCGTACGTCGCCTGCCCCTTTAGCTCAGTCGGTAGAGCGTCTCCATGGTAAGGAGAAGG